>JAFWZN010000008.1 GCA_017522345.1 Clostridia bacterium
CGGGGATCGGAAAGGGGAAGCGTTTTCAGTCGCTGCGCTTTGTGAAAACGCGCGATTTTGCCGTACATGCCGCCAAAATCGATTGAAAATGGAGAGGGAGTGCGCTCCCTCTCCATGCCTCACCCAGAGGTTTGTTGATGGTCTGGGCTGCCTCGCATGATGCGGGGCAGCTGTTTTTATCCGTATTCAATCTCCAGCCTTGCAATCAAATCTTCCAATATAAACCTTGAATCCACGCGTGTGCATACGCGGATTTTCGGACGGCCTTCAGCGTATTTCCATGTGGTGTCGGGATTGAAAATCGGGGCTTCCTCATATTTGTATACGCCGATGGATTCGTCAAGCGCAATTCCAATTGCGGGGTTATCGCCCAACGTCCAGCTTTCGCCCGGCGTCCACTTCGCCCACGGCTGCATATTGTAGGCAACCATGTTTTCAAACAGGTGTTTTCCGATCTCTCCGAGGGGATAGATTCGCCTTTGGATTTCGGAAAGCGAAATGCGCACGGAGCCGTACACATTATTGGGAACGAGGGTGAGATCCGCGCCGCAGCCGATAACGAAGTTGGCCGCCTCGATATCGTTTCCCGAATTGAATTCGCGAAAACCTGCGTTGTCGTTTCCGATTTCCTGACCGCCGATCCAGATGATTTTCATCTTGTGCTTGATATGCGGGCACTCGAGAATCGCGCGGGCGACGTTTGTGATCGCGCCAAGGCACAAAACATACAAAGGATGCTCGTCCTCGCGCATCGCTTCCTGAATGAGGAATTTTGCGGCGGGAGAAAGATCGCGCAGGCGAACATCCCGAAGCGCGCCGTCCTCGCCCTCAAAAACGGGAACGGTTTTGCCCATGAGAGACAGAATGGTATTAATTTCGTCAAGACTTCTTTTCATGGAGCCGACAGAGCCGAAATGCGTCGCAAAAATGCCCTTTATAATGAATTTTTTGATCATCAAAGCCTGCGCAATCGCAAAGGGATCGTCCGCCTCGCACGCCGCGTCGGTATCAACGATGACGCGAATTTTCTTGTCGTCCGGGATTTCGTATAAATAGCCCATTTCGTCGCCTCCACTTTTCTTTTATCAGTCGTTCAGCGCTTTTAGGTATTCAATCCTTGCGCCCGGCGGGTTGTCGCCATGCTCGGGGTCGCAAGAATACTGCGTAAGAAGGCGGCAAGGGAATTCTTCGCATTTTCCGCAGTGCCGAAGCTTTTTGGAAATGCAGCATTCCGCCACGGGACACTTTCCATGAAAGGGATTTCCGAGGGTTTTGACGCAGCCGCCGCAATGGCATTTTTCACGATAATCGCACGTTTCGCACACGAGGCCGCAATAGGTACTGACGTTCATAGCATCCTCTCCCTCATTATCTTTCGGCATAGGTGTACACTTCCGCGCTTTCGATATACTTGACTTCGATTTCGGGAAGCTTTTCCTTAAGAAGCTTCGCAATATATTTCATGCCGTCGCGCTCGCTGCCGCAATGACCGACCAGAAGCAGCGCCTTTTTAAAGCCCAGCTGATACGCGTCTCTTGCATACTCGGCAAACTGCCATTCGCAGCATTCGCCCACAACCACGATTTCGGTTTCGTCGTTTGAAAGCTCCTCCATAATGCCGCCGGGCGCGCCCCAGCCGAGGGACAGGCGCGTTGCAGGCTCGTCCGTCATGCCGCAGATTCTAACGTGCGCAACGCCCAGCTTTTCCTCGATGCGCTTTGCAAGCTCGCGGGGCGTGATGGGCGCATCCAGAATGTAGTGGTTCTGTCCAAGTCCCATTCTTCTTTCGTACTTTCCGCACAAACCAAGCTGCTCGATTTCTCCCTGACAGATCAGGTCGACAGGCGCCATGTGCGGGTGATCGTGATAGCGGTAAACCGCCATGCCGGTCGCGTCCACCAGCGCTTTTTTTGCTTTCGCCGCAGGCAGAACGGGCTCTTTGTCCCAATGGTCAAAATACATCGGCTCGTGAGTGATGAATAAGTCCGCGCCCCACGCGGCAGCTTCCTTGATGGCGTTTACCTCCGGGAAACAGCAAACGGCTACGCGCTTTACTTCCTTGTCGGGCGAACCCGCTTTTAAGGTGTCGCAGGTTTTTGTGTAATCTCCCGGCGCCCAGGAAAACAGTTCGTTCATTACGTCGATCGCTTTCATGTGGATATCCTCCTGTATTCATTTAGCCTCTGATCATTTGAAGTACATCCGCGCCTTCCCTGACGAAGACGGGAATTACATCAACAGGCGCGCATACGGTTACGGTCCGACCGCCCGCATAGACGTTTCCCATCTCCGCGTCCACCCAGTTTGCGCCTTCCGGGAGATAAACGCTTCTTTCGGTCGCGCCCGCTTCAAAAATGGGCGCCACAAGAACGTCGCCGCCGTACATATAGGCGTCGGCAATATCCCATGCTTTTTTATCCTTCGGGAAATTATAGAACAGCGGGCGCATGACAGGCGAGCCGTTTTCCTGGGCTTCACGCATGAGCCGCGCGGTGTAGGGCTTTATGCGATAGCGCAGGCCGATGAATTTCTTTAAAACCTTTTCAACCTTTTCGCCATAGCTCCAGATCTCGTTGTCCGCGCCGGAGGGACAGCAGGGCTTGCCGCCGGAGGAAACAAGACCGGGCTTATCGTGGGGATTGCGGTCGCCATGCAGGCGCATGACGGGAGAGAAGGCAGCGAATGCAAACCAGCGCATGAGCAATTCGTGGAATTTTTCGTCCCTGATATCGCCCATGAAGAAGCCGCCGATATCGGCGTTCCACCAAGGAATGCCCGCCATGCCCATATTAAGACCCGCAACAACCTGACGCCTAAAGGTTTCGAAGTTCGACTGCACGTCGCCCGACCAAGCCAAAGCGCCGTATTTCTGCGAACCCGCCCATGCGCAGCGAACGAGCGAAACCACATCTTCGCGGCCCAGCTTTTTCATGCCCTCATAAATCATTTTGGCGTAATCCGCCGGATAGGCGTTGGCAACCTCAAGCGCCTGTCCCTTATAATAGCGATAGATATCGTGATCGGGCGTGTCGAATTCGGGCTCGGCAACGTCCAGCCAAAACTGGGAAACGCCCTTGTCAAGATAGTTTTTCTTTAGGATTTCAAATACAAATTCGCGGGTTTCGGGATTGGTCATATCAGCGAACTGAGAAATGTTCACGCATTCCATCTGCCGGTTCATGCCGCGGTTCACGCGAACGAGCATATCGCGGTCGGTCATTTCCTCCATGTTTTCCGACTGCATATCCACCGTCGGCCACACGGAAACCACGAGCTTTATGCCCATTTCACCGAGCTGTTTTACCATTCCTTCGGGGTCCGGCCAGAACTCAGGATCAAACTTCCATTCGCCCATCTTTGTCCAGTGGAAAAAGTCGCAAACAATCATATCCACGGGAATGCCGCGCTCATAATACCCGCGCGCGACCGAAAGCAGCTCCTCCTGCGTCTGATAGCGAAGCTTGCACTGCCAAAATCCCATAGCGTAATCGGGCATCATCGGCGCTCGGCCCGTGCATGCGGAATACAGCTTCTCGATTTCGGCGGGCGTATCGCCGGCGCAGATCCAATAGTCGATTTGTTTGGTGGATTCAAAGCACCATTCGGTGTAGTTGTTTCCAAACGTCGCCTTTCCGATGGCGGGATTGTTCATGAAAAAGCCGTAGCCCTTATTCGATACATAAAAAGGAACGCTTGCCTGCGTGTTGATCTGTCTTAAATCCAGAATGCAGCCCTTGAGATTCAGATTCGACTGCTGATACTGGCCCATGCCGAAGACTTTTTCTTCTTCGTCCGCAGTAAAGCTCAGCGTAATCTTATAGTTGTCGCCGCCGACGGAGCGATATTTGCGGGCGCTTTTATGAAGATTGATCCAATCCGGGAAATCGCCGAAATCATTTCCGTAGCCCATGGCCTGATAATGCTCTTTCAGAAGCACATCGCCCTTTTGATTTAAAAAGCGGATGCGTCCGCTTTCGGTCATCTCCGCGCGAATCTTTCCGTTTTCAATGACGGCAACCACTTCTTTTCCGCCGTTTGCGGTTATCCTCTCGTCAATAAACGCGTTGGCTTCATGGCGAACGCTTTCTGTCAGCGCCCAGTGTTCCTGCGTAAAGCCTCTGTTTTCTGTAGAACGAACGCGCAGAGCGTTTTCGCCCCAGCCTTCGATTTTCAAGGTTTCGTAGCGTCTTTTATAGATGAGGCTTCCGTTTTGAATGGTAAAAACGTTCGACATGCATCGTCACCGCTTTCATAAATGTTATATTCAGTATATCACATATACGCACGCAAAACAATTTTGTTTTTTGCGGATTGATCGCATAATAAACAAAAAAACAGCGAAAAGCCGCATAATAACAAGAACCGCTGCAGATTTTTGCAGCGGTTCTTGTGAAATCTTAGATTACAGGCCCATCTTGGCGGTCTGCTCGGCAACCTCGGCGGCGAGGTCGTTGACCTTCTTCTCGAGGCCGTCGCCCATCTTGTAACGGGTGAAGCGAACGATCTCAAGGCCCTTGGCCTTCTGGTTGATCATGGTCTGAACGGAGATATCGCCGTCCTTAACGAAAGCCTGCTCGAGGAGGCAAACGTCCTGATAGAACTTCTTGATGCGGCCTTCAACCATCTTCTCGATGATCTTCTCGGGCTTGCCTTCGTTGCGAGCCTGAGCGACGAGGATTTCCTTCTCGTGCTCGAGGTGGTCGGCGCGAACTTCTTCGCGGCGGACGTACTCGGGGGCAACGGGGGAAGCAGCGGCAACCTGCAGCGCGCAGTCATGGATGACTTCGGCAGCGTTTTCGCCGAGGACACCTGCGGCCTCGATCAGAACGCCAACCTTGCCGCCCATGTGGATGTAGCTGTCCACGGTGCCGGTGGCTTCGTAGCGGGCGAAACGACGAACGGAGATCTTCTCACCGATTTCGGCGGTAGCAGCCTTAACCATATCGCCGATGGTGGTGGACTCGTCCTTGTAGAAGGTCTGCTCGAGGAGCGCGTCTACGTCGGCGGGGTTCTTCTTGATGATATGGATGGCGATGTCGTTAACGAGCGCCTGGAACTTGTCGGTCTTGGCAACGAAGTCGGTTTCGCAGTTTACTTCTACCAGAGCGCCGGTGTTGCACTCCTTGCAAACGTAGCTGCCTACGAGACCTTCGGCGGCGATACGGCTCTGCTTCTTGGCGGCGGCGGCGAGGCCCTTCTCACGAAGGAAGTCAATCGCCTTCTCGATGTCGCCTTCGGTGGCGGCGAGCGCCTTTTTGCAATCCATCATGCCCGCGCCGGTACGGCCGCGAAGCTCCATTACGACTTTTGCGCTGATTTCAGCCATGGTTAATCTCCTCCTGCAAGGTTATTTATATTGAGGATAAATTCAAAAATTATTCGGCGGCTTCTACAGCTTCCTCAGCTGCGGGAGCGTCTTCGATCTGCTCGCCCTGCTTGCCTTCGAGGATGGCGTCGGCCAGCTTGCCAGCGATCAGCTTAACGGCGCGGATGGCGTCGTCGTTGCCGGGGATGACGTAGTCGATCTCATCGGGATCGCAGTTGGTGTCTACGATGCCAACGATCGGGATATTGAGGGCGCGGGCTTCCGCAACGGCGATGTGCTCTTTGCGGGGGTCAACTACGAACAGAGCGCCGGGGAGCTTCTTCATTTCGCGGATGCCGCCCAGGTTCTTTTCGAGCTTTTCGCGCTCAGCCATCAGCTTGATAACTTCCTTCTTGGGAAGTACTTCGAACTGGCCTTCCTTCTCCATGCGATCGATGGAGTTGAGGCGCTCGATACGGGTGCGGATGGTGCGGAAGTTGGTGAGCGTGCCGCCCAGCCAGCGATTGTTTACGAAATACATGCCGCAGCGCTTTGCTTCGGACTCGATGGACTCCTGAGCCTGCTTCTTGGTGCCGACGAAGAGAACGGTCTTGCCTTCGAGGGCGATGTCGCGGATGAACATGTAGGCCTCGTCAACCTTGCGAACGGTCTTCTGAAGGTCGATGATGTAGATGCCATTGCGCTCGGTGAAGATGTACTGAGCCATCTTGGGGTTCCAGCGGCGGGTCTGATGGCCGAAGTGTACGCCGGCCTCGAGCAGCTGCTTCATGGAAATAACTGCCATTGTGGGGTTCCTCCTTATAATTCGTTTCTTTCCGCCCTGCAAATCTTCTCCGCGCGCACACCGAAAAGGTGCAACCGCCACGCGAATCCTTGCAGGTGAGAAATAGGTCCATTTTCGGACACCATAGCATTATACCACAACTTACCCCTGCTTTCAATTGTTTCAAAGGGGTGACAAATGTCAAATTTCTGTTATTCCTTAAAATCAAACGGATTGATTGCCGCCTTTGGATGCGCGATTTCGCTATTTTCGGGCGCAAAAAAGCCTCCCTTGAAAGAGAGGCTTTTTTGATGATTTCATGCGAGAAATTCCTGTCAGCGGATGACAAATCAGTTCGCTGCGGGGAAGGTTCCGCGATAGTTGCCATCGAGGTAAGCCTGACGATAGGCTTCGATGACCTTGTCCGCGCCTGCATCGAGGATGGCCTGGATGTACTCGTCCCATACAGCGTCAAAGTCAGCGGGATCGCAGCTGATGGTCTGGGCGATCAGCTCGTTCTGCTTGGTGATGACGGTGGCGGAGTAGTCGGTGGCTTCCTGAATCGGAACGGTGAAGCTGATCTGCGTCCAGGCGTCGGTATTGGAGTACAGAACAGACTGGGCAACCTGTGCTTCGTAGCCGGGGAAGGAACGGGCAACATAGGCAGCGTTCTTGGCGTCGTCGCCGAAGTTGTAGCCGTTGGAGATGAATACTACGTCGCCGACGTGCATCTTGTGCTCATCAGGAACCTGATCGGTGGGAACAGCGTTGAGGGGCAGGCCGTTCTCATCGAGGCCGTGGTAGTTGATACCGTCAACGCCGTTCTGCATGGCGAACATGTTCTCGGGAACGCACATCCAGTCGAGGTACTTGATCGCGGCAGCGGCGGTTTCTTCGCTTACCCAGCCGGGTACGAAGATGGTGAGGCCGGCGGCGTCATAGTTGTCGTGATAGGTCTTGCCGTTGTAGATGTTGGCCCAGGCGTTTACGGGGATCCACTCGGCGCCTTCTACGTTCTTGGCCATTTCAGCCTGATAGTTCTTGTCGGTGCGCCACGGCTGATCGTACTGCTGGAGGAAGTAGCCGAAGTAGCCCTGGGTCATGTAGGTGTCGCCGATGGTGCTGTCGGTGTCAACGGCGAAGTTCTCATACAGAACGCCGTCATGATACCACTTGTTGAACAGCTCAAAAGCTTCTTTCGCGCCGGGGAGCATTTCGGGGTTGTCCTTGTAGGCAATCCAGTCTTCCTCGGTGATCTCGTCGAAGTTTACGAAAGCGCTGATGTAGTAGCGCATGGCGAACATGGGGTTGGAGGTGAAGATCGCATAGCTGAAGGGGATGGTCATCTCGCCGCCGAGCTCAGCGTCCTTGGCAGCGTAGAGATACTCTTCCAGTTCATCGATGGTCTTGGGCTCTTCCATGTCCAGCGCCTTGAGCCAGTCAGAGCGAACGAACGCGCCCTGGTTGACAACAGAGATGCGGCGGGCGGGGATGGTGTACTGCGCCTTTACGCCATCGCCGTCGGGATCAAACGCGCCGTAGCTTAAAAGGTTTTCGCCCAGGAAAGCAACGATGTTTGCGCCGTACTCGTCAACGAGATCATCCAGCGCGTAAACGCCTCCGTCAGCGATCAGAGCGTTGACGAGGTCGCCGTTATAGGTGATGCAGATGTCGGCAGCAGTTTCACCGCTGATCTGGGTGGTGAGGATGTCGCCTTCCTCCCAGCGGGATACGGGAACAAACTGAAGCTTGATGCCGTTGGGATCGCCGAAATGCTCCTGCGCATAGTGAAGCTGCCAGCAATCCTCGAGGTTAAGGCCTGCGATGGAACGATCGAATACTTCAACGCGAAGCGTCAGATCGTATTCCACTTCCGCGAAGGAAGGGAGGCACATGCAGCTGAATGCCAGAACAAGCGCCAGAACGAGGGTCATGATTTTCTTCATGTGGTTCACTCCTTTTTTTATTTTTCACCGCCATCCGGCGGTAGAAATACAATTTACCTTTTTATCCTTTTACCGCGCCGATGGTAACGCCGGATACGAAGTAGCGCTGAACGAAAGGATAGACAACCAGAATCGGAAGCGTTGCAAAAATAATGGTGGCCGACTCAATGGATTCCGAAACGTTCTGGGCATTTGAGTTGGCGTTGCCTTCGATGGCGGTTACGTCTACGGCAGTAGAGCCTTTGATGATGTTGTAAAGCCTCAGCTGCAAGGGCTGGAGCGCCTTGGTCTGAATGTAATACTTGGCGTCCGCAAAGCTGTTCCATTTTCCGACCGCATAGAAAAGCGTGAGCGTTGCAATCGAAGCAAGCGACAAGGGAAGATACACTCTTAAAAGAATCTGGAAATCGTTTGCGCCGTCAATGGTGGCAGCCTCTTCGAGTTCCTTGGGAAGAGATGCAAAGAAGCTTTTCATGATGATCATGTTATATGTTGACAAAACGCCCGGGATGATCAAAGACCACATGCTGTCGAGTAAGCCGAACCATTTGACGTTTAGGTAAATCGGGATGGTGCCGCCGGAGAAGTACATGGTGAAAAGCGCCATCAGGTTAAAGAATTTCCGCCCGCGCAGGCGTTCCTTGGTAAGCGGATAGGCCATCAGAACGGTCATCAGCATGGCAATGGCCGTATAGATCACAGTCAGTTCCACGGTGTAAAACAGACAGTCGATCATCGTTTGATCGGAGAAAAGAATTTCGTACGCCTTCGTTTCAAACTCAACCGGCACAAAGGATACGTCGCCGCGCAGAATCGCGGACTTGGATGAGAAGGAAATGGCGATTACGTTTAAAAAGGGCAGAACGCAGGTGAGCACAAAGATGAAGATTACGGCGACCAGAATGATCTGACCGAAGGGGATTTTTTTCTTTTTCTTTTTCGGCTGAATCGTAATGGCTGTCATTTGCACTTACCTCCTTTCTTACCAGATGCCGTCTTCGCCGAGCTTTTTGGTCACAAAGTTGGCGGCGGAGATCATGACAAGACCCACCACGGACTGGAACAGGCCGATAGCGGTGGCGCGGTCAAATTTTGCATTGGTGATACCGGTGCGGTATACGAAGGTGGAAAGAACGTCGCAGTAATCCTGAACGAGGGTGTTTCCGAGGATATAGGGACGGTCAAAACTGATGTTCATCATCTGGCCGACGTTCAGAATCAAAAGAACGGCGATGGTCGAGCGGATGCCCGGCAGGGTTACATGCCAGATCTGCTGCATTTTGTTGGCGCCGTCAATTTTTGCGGCCTCAAACAGTTCCATGTTGATGCCGGTAATCGCAGACAGATAGAGAATGGTGCCCCAGCCCATATTCTGCCACACGCCCACAATGGTGTAGGTAAGCTGCCAGGTGGGACCCTCGGTCAGGAAGGGAATGTTTTCTTTGATGATGCCGCTTCTTAAAAGCGATGCATTCACAACGCCGGTGGTGGGGGCAAAAATCTTAAGCACCATGCCGCCGATGATGATCCAGCTTAAAAAGTGCGGAAGGTACAAAAGCGTCTGCGAAACGCGCTTAACGCCCCTGTTTCGAATCTCATTGAGCATGATGGCCAGTATGATGGGCACCGGAAAGCCCATGATCAGACCCATGAAATTCAGCCACAGCGTATTTTTCAGCGCCAGCGGAAAATCACGCAGATTCATAACGAATTCAAAGTTTTCAAGTCCGGTCCATGTGCTGCCGGCCATGCCCTTGACAAGGCTGAACTTCTGAAACGCGATAATCACGCCGACCATCGGCTTATAGCAGAACATAACATACCAGGCGACAGGAACGATCAGCATCAGATACAATCGCCAGTCTCTGAAAAGCCAGAAAAGCGGTTTTTTTCGGTTCTGCATATACAGTCCCCCCGTTGTTTATTCGTGCAATCCGATGCGGATTTCGGGATCTTTACCATATTAATGACAAAATAAGAATATTTAATAATATTATACAACGGAAAGTATAAAATTTCAATAGATGCTATGCGCGATTTTAAAAAATCGTGTTTTAAAACGTTTTTTGCCGCTTGCACTCTCAGGCAGTTTTAAAACGCATTTTTCACAAATCAAAAATCACGCTCTTGAGCATCACGCTTCCGCCGCCTTCATAGGTGAGATACAGGCTGTGCTTTCCGTTCGGGAGAGCGATTTCGGACGCATAGTCAAACCAGATATTGGTGTTATGAAGCTCGATCGTTGCGTAAACCGGGCCAAACTTCTCGGTTTTCACATGGATTTTGCCGCCCCAGCCGTAGCCGCGGATGGGAAGCGTGATTCTTTTGACATTCTCAAACTCGAAATATTTAAAGCCTACCGTCGTTCCGTCGTGAATGTTTGCGATATGACCTTCGTATTCGTCGCCGTCTTTTCCGTCCTGCGTGACGTAAGCTGCATTCGGCGCGCCGGTGATCATCCTGCGCTCCTTGTCGAAAATGTGGCAGGCGATGTAGGCGGGATATTCGCCCTTTCCGGGGAGAATACCGCCGTTTGGGCCGCAGGAGGTCATTTCCACCTGCGGAATAGAGCCGTCCTCTAAGAATTTGATTTCCTCAAGGCAGCCCTGACGGCTGTACCACGTATTATTGGTCTGGCGATGATAGAAAATATACCATTTACCGTTTATTTCGACGATGCTTCCGTGGTTGTTGCCTCCGTAGGCCTTGGGAAGCTTCGGCTCGTCGCCGATGTGGAGGTCGCAATTAGAGACAATCACCCCGCCGTAAATAAAGCCCTCGCGCGGGTTTTTGCTCGTTGCATAGCAAAGCTCGTGCATGTGCGTTGAAGAATAGACGAAATAATAGGTATCTCCGACTTTGCGGATGGACGGCGCTTCGAAAAACGCATGGCCTTCAAAGGACGTGCCCGCCTCATATTCAACGCCCGGCGCGACAAAGCGCATGTCCTCCTCGATGGTCAGCATATCTTTGCCTAAAACGACCAGCATCGCGCCGTGACGGCTCTTGTCTCCCCTGCCGCAAAAGCCCGTATATAAATAGGTAATGTCGCCTTCGGTCAGAACGCCGGGGTCAAACTGCGGCTCGTCCCCGGGTTTTCTTCCGTACAGCGTTCCGTCCTTATAATGCACATAGCCCAAAAATTCGTATTTGCCTGCGGGCGTGTCGCACACCGCGACGGACACGATGTCCAAATGATCCAATACATAAAAAAGATAATACCTGCCATCCGGGCCTTTGGTTACGTCCGGCGCATACAGGCACATGCTTCCATCTTTATTGGCAGGGTCGGAGGTTTTCGGATAAATCACGCCTTCATACCGCCAGTCGGTCAGATCATTTTCGGGCGCGGACCAGCACACATAGTCGCCCATGCAGAACACATAGCCGTTAAAAAAGTCGTGCGAGCCATAGACATAGACTCTTCCGTCAAACACATACGGTTCGCCGTCGGGAATATATTCCCACGAGGGCAGATAAGGGTTGAAGCCGAGCTTTTTCATGATCGTTTCGCTCCTTTGAACAAGCGTTTTTTGCATTATATCACAGCCATGCGCATGCCGCAAGAAAAAACAGTTGATGAATTCCTGCAAATATGATATACTGTTTTCAAATTTTCGGGAGGTTGTGTCATGAAACGAATATTGTGCGGTTTACTTTCACTTATCCTTCTGTTCTCGGCATCCGCCGTCTCCGAAGCTGTCGGCGGGCCCATCATCGAGCCTGAAGCAGAAATCACGATTGACCGCGTATACAAAACACTCAGCCTGAACGGCGAGGAAAGCCCCACGCACGGCTGGATCGTCGTGGACGTGACGATTACGAACTATTCGCTTCACACGATTTCGGTTGAGGATGATATTTCAGCGGACTTGATGTATGACGGAATGTATGCATTTTCCGCAGAGCCGGCGTTTGCCATTTCGGAGTTTGAGCCGCTGGTGCGTTTATCGGGCTCGGTGGTTTTTAAGGTGCCGAAGCTGGTTCTGGAAGCGGAATCGTATAAAATAGCCGCGGCGCTCAATGTGGACGGCAAAATCATACCGATTTCGATGGATTCTGATGAAAAAGCCTCCTCTGTCTCCGTGACGAACGACTTTGACACGCCCGAAGAATTGCTGGTCACATTTATCGACTGTCTGAAAAACGCCGATTTTGAAAATCTCATCCGTTTGTTTGCCTATAAAGAAAAGGGCAAGTATCTGGATTTTGATTTGTATTTGCGCAGATTCAAAATTGTTCTTCAGCAAGGAGGAAATTTTTATCCTGATTACGAAGAATATGCGCCTGTAAAAGCTCTGTCTCGGATTCAACCTTATCAAATCAATACAATGCTGCTTTCTCTTTTTTCCGAAAGAGGAGGAAATGGAAGCGGCAGAATTGTTCGTTACAAAGACGGCGTTGTAAGCGGCGATGACTATTTCACCGGAGAGGAAATGACCCTTGGCGAATATGTAGATCGCTTGAATCCTGAGCGTCTTGGCAGCCTGACGCTTGAAAGCATCAGCCGCATACCCGTGGATCCGGAAGAGAGCATCCGCGCAAGCTTTTTGGCTAACGGCCTGATGAATGGCTATTCTGACATCCGCGATTACATCCTGCGCGTTTCCTTTGAAGGCGAAACCTATTATCTGGGCGCGGCGCTCTGCCGCTACCCCGAGGGGTGGAAAATCGACAGCCTTGGAAGCCAAATAACTTATTCTATCGTTAACGGCGACCTGGGTGAATTTGTGAAAGAAGAATATGTGGATGATTCTGGGCTCGATCAGCTGATTTACACATGGAAAAACGGAGAAATCATTTCGGAAAACCTTCTGAAGGAGCCCGAAATAACAGCCGAGGACCTGATCGGAGCATGGACGTACAATGGAGAAACGGCGGTGTTCGAAGACAAGCGCGTAAAGGACATGACGAATGCGGATGGATCGGAAAAAACTTTTCTCTACTGCGTCTCGGAGAATTATCTGTATTTGTTCAGTGAGGAAGGAAAAAGCGAAGGAAAAGTCAGAATCGCATTAGACGGCGATTGGCTGACCTTAATGGGCGAAGAAGGCGAAAAGATTACGGTTTGCAGAGAAAAATGAGCGTAGTCAAAACAGGTTTTGCCTTTGGCTTAAACAAAATGCTTCTTAAAACATGAACTACAGGACGGGAAACCCGTCCCCTACGGGAAGAAACCATCGTGTTTCCGTTGTAGGGGACGGGTTTCTCGTCCCGGTTTCGTGTTTATGCTTTTAGTGAGACAGCGCCTTGGAGCGAATTTAAAGCAAACACAAACTGCCGCCCGATCGGACGGCAGTTTGTATTTTTTAGGCGATTAGCCTACGATACCGCTTCTTTCGACGCCCTGGACGAACTTGCGCTGTACGAACATGTAAAGAACGACCAGCGGCATGAAGACCAGAAGGGCGGCGGTTTTGGCGATAGCGCCTTCATAGACGGGGTTTTTCATCAGGAAGGCGTAGGTTGCGGGGATCTTGGTGGAGATTCTCGCGAGGGACTCGTCGACGGAACCGGTAGCCTTATTGAAGGCAAGCATCAGGTAATTGATGTTGGTGTCGTCGAAGAGGCGAATGTAGTAGGAATCGTTCCAGTTCCATACGAAAGAGAGCACCGCGACGGTGAGGATACCTGCGCCGGCGGAGGGAACGACGATGGAGGTGAAGGTTCTTAAGAAGCCTGCGCCGTCCATATAAGCGGCCTCTTCCAGCTCCTTGGGGAGCGCGCGGAAGGACTGGCGGAAGATGTAGATGTAAAGACCGCTCTTTAAGCCCATGCAAAGGCCGTTCAGGATGAACAGCGAACCACCCTTTAAAAGGTTGATGGGCTCGCCGGTGATCAGGCGGATGATGCCGAAGATATCAAATTCCTTAAAGAACAGATACTGCGGCAGCATGAACATCTGCGGCGGAACCACGATGGTAAATACCGCAAGGGCAAACAGGATGCTGCGTCCGGGGAACTTGAGTCTTGCGAACGAGTAGCCCGCCATCATAGCGCTGACCGTCTGGAGAATCATGATGATGGTCGTGTAGAAAAGCGTGTAGGGCAGCGCCTTTCCGTAATTCAGCATCAGCATGGATACATGCCAGTTTTCAATGGAGAAACGGGCGGGAATCCAGATGGAAGACGGGAAAGCGAGATCTCGAGGATTGGTAAAGGCGGTGGAAATGTTGATCAGAATCGGCGCAAGGATCAGGTAGGATAAGCAGATGATCATCACATATCTGAAGAGGCCTCCGAGAAAGCTCTTCGATTTTTTGACCATCGTACCTCTGGACATACGCTTTTTCTTCTTAGTCATAGTAGAACACCACCTTTCGGATGAGTCCCGCGGCAATACCAATGATCACTATATTGATCACGATGTAGATACAGCCCATGGCCGCTCCCAAACCGTACTGCGCGTTTTTGAAGCCCTTGTCGTAAACGAGGTTTACGATGTCGCTTCTCATGAAAAGGTCGGCCAATGTATAGATCGTACACGTCAGTATCATCGGGCTTACCATGACAACCGTAACCTTCCAGAAGGTTTCGTAGGGGGTCGCGCCTTCGATCTTGGCTACCTCATACAGCGCGGGCGAAATGCCCTGAAGCGCGGAGAGGAAGATGAGGATCTGGATACCGGAGAGGGACGCAATTTCGAAAATATCGTTGACCGCGTCCAGCAGGTACTGAACCATCTCTGTTCCGACGCCGATGGACATAATCAGCTTTGCAACCGACTCTGCGCCGTAGATGTTTTCCGTCTGGCCTTCGCCGAGCATCTGGCCGGAAAGGTTGGAAACGCGCTGCATCATAAGGCCGGTGGCCATGATGATGGGGATGAAGAAGATCGCGCGGGCGATTGCGCGGCCGCGGAATTTGCCGTTTAACAGAATCGCGCAAAGCAGGGAGAAAACGATGATCAGGGGCGTGAAGAGAACCGTTTCAAGCACCGTCTCTACAACCGAGGGGATGAAGTTCGCGTCGACGAGCAGCGCCTGACGGTAATTTTCAAACTCCTTGAACACCTTGCTGATGCCGCCGGTGGAAATAATTTTAACCTCGTTAAAGGAATAGATCACCATTTCGACCATGGGCGTTAAGAACAGAAGGAAGAAGCCGAGCAGCCACGGAAGCAGGAAGATGATGCCCCAAAGCGCCGTTTTGCGCTCAAACGGCATTCTGTAGTACCAGCCTCTTCTTTTCTCCTTAATGGGTTTCACATTCTGAGTCGTCATTACGGCGCTACCTCCTTATCGATCAGATAGCTTCCGGCAGGAATGGTAAAACCGTCCACCAAAGCATCCGTGTAAGAATAGTTGAGATACAGTGTAACGCCATTGTCATACGTTACGCGCCTTACATCGCCGTCTAAAATCTCGTGTCCGATCAATTCCGCATCCGCTACCGTCTTGTAGAAATCATTGTAGATTGCATACATTTCGGCTGCGACGTCGAGAGAATCGGTGTAGCGGGAGGAATAGTAGGCCATGTAGTCCACATCTTCAGTGTTTGCGTAAACGGAGGGCTTTTCCCAGCTGAAGGTGAAGCGCGGAGCGGACTTGCTCTCAAGCGCCCAGAGAAGCTGCGTCTCATAGCCCATGTAGCTTTCCGTGTTCCAGCTTTCAGAGGAATAGGTAACGCATCCGTCCAGCACCCACTGCATAAACGGGATGGAGTAATCGGTGATGGCAAAGCCGTTGTCGCCGCGCGGGAGATTGGTGGCGCTGTCGGCATACTTGAACGCATACAGAAGCGGCTTGTCGAGCATCAATTCATACTCGCCCGAAACGGCGTCAAGCGCCTTTTTAAACGTTTCCGTCGCATGAACGCGGCTCAGGTTTTCCTTGCGCTTGTGGTCGCCGATGGGGGTATTGCCAAGGTCAAAGAGGTTGAGTCCGGAAACAGACAGCCTGCCCATGTTCTTGAGCGCCTTTTCGGTGTACTCGCCAAGATAATACGGCGAAATGTAATAGCCCTGGTGGTTGGTTCTTGCATGCTTGAGAACCGGCTCGCCGAAGGCATACACGTACGCGGGATCGCCGTCATGCTTGCGGGCAGCCTCCTGCAGGGGGCTAAAATCGCGGTCGGTGTACACGCGGCCCCAGTATACGCCGGGGTAGAACGTGTCGCCGTTTTTCTGAAGAAGATCATTAAGCGCGTTAAGCTCCTTTTCAGAGCCGATACCGCTGTCCAGTTCCAGATCCGTCAGCGCCGCGTTTTTGATACCGCCCTCAAAAAGACCGGAATAGATCAACTGAATATTGGCAATGCCCTTTTCGCGCGCCATTTCGTAGATCTTCTGCGCCTTGTCAATGGTGGTCGCCTGAACGGAGGACTGATAGGGAATGCCTAAAACGAACTTGTCCTTATTGACCGCGCCCAGAATCTCCATAAAGAAGGGCGCGTTTTCTTCGCTTTCAGCCTCTTTAAGAAGTCCGTTTTCGATCAGATATCCGCGATAGGTCTTGGCGATGTCCAGATAATTGCTGTTATCATCGGTCAGCCACTTATAGCGGATCACGATATCGCCTTCATAGATATCGTCCGAATAGCGGGAGCTGGTGATGGATTCGTTTCCGGCAAGCGCGACGTTTTCAAGACTGCGCAGAGCGAAGGAGATGGATACGCGGTTGAATTCATCGCTGTGACCGGAGACGTTTGCGCCGATGGTCGCCATTTCCTCGCCCTTTTCGATGATTGCGATCATGGCGCTGTCGGTGCGCTTGATGGCAACCACGGGAAGCGCTACATCCGTGCGCTCGGACACGTAATCGTCAGCGTTAATGAGCGCGTCGGATCCGTAAATGGGCATGGAGTAGGGCGTGGAGGAAAGCTTCTGATTGTTAAGGGAAATCAGCGCGCCGCTTCCGTCGGGCACGAAGATATAGCCCTCCTGCGTGTTATCCGCCGTCAGCATGTAGGGAAGCGCAGAGAAGGAAACAAGCTCGTTGCCCTCGGTAAAGGAGATGGCGGAGCAGGGAACGGAGAAGAGGAGATCATCGCCGTCCAGCTGATAGCGAACGGTCATATTGACCTTGGGGTTGTACTTGCGTACGTAGCCGACCGCCGCGTTATCCTCAAGCAGGTCTTCCTGCGTATACACGCCGCTGGAAAAGATCATCTCGTAGAGCTTCTTGATGAGAAGCGCGCTTAAAGAATCGTCCTTCGCACGGATCATGTATTCGTATTCAGAGTCCTTCTGAGCAACGGGGCGATAGTTCGAATCGAAATCCTTCTTCTGGCTGGTAGACCAGTCGGAGCTTTCCACGATTTTCAGATACTTGTCCACGCGGATCGCCTTGGGAAGGTCGTCAATGATATAGGCGCTGTCGCCGATGGTATAGGTGATCTCCACGCCGTTTTCGATGAGCTTCCATTCGTATTTTTCGTTGGCTACGGAATAGGTTTGGCTGTCCATCGTGGTAGTGGTGATCGGAGAAGTCTGCGAATTGGTGATGAAACTCGCCTGAATGGCGGATTTCTGAAGGCTCTTGATGGTGCGGTTGCCCTGAGCGCCGTTCAATTCGGCGGTATCCCAAACCTTTCCGCTCGCAAGATCCACGAATCTGACCTCGGTGGTTTTCTCATTGAAGAGAAGGGCCTTGGTCTCGTTTTCGGCAATCACGGTAAAGCCTTCATCCTCTGCGCGCATTTCATAGGCGTATGCGCTTACAAACAGCGACATCACAAGCGCTAAGAGGAGAAGCCAAGAGATTCTGCGCATATTACGCCTCCTTTCTGAATCAGCGTTTTAGAAATACTTCAGCATCAGTTCCTTGGTGATGATCGTAAAGAAGTCCCATACGTCTGCAACCAGCGCAAATATCAGCATCAGGATGAATACCAGTATCATCATCGCGATAATCGTGAGGATGATCGCGCCGATGGACTGTCCGAAGCCGTACTCGTGCACGACAACAAGGCCGATAAAGCCGTATGCCAGCAGAAGAATTACGCCGATGGTTTCAATGGCGTATACAAACGTCATCTCGTCAAGCGTGAGCACGTTGGAAAGGAACAGCGCGACAAGCTGCAAAAGACACATTGGGAACATGGCGTACATGATGGTCATGAAGATCTCACCAAGCTTGCCTTTGCCGTTCATAAGCGTGGTTACACACCAATTGCCCAGAACGAAAAGCGCAACGGGGAACAGAACCGTGAGCGCGAGATAGAGACTGTTGACATGATAAATGTCCGAATGGTTGATCAAGAAGCCGCGGTAGACGAAGTTCATGATGCTGATTAAGGATTCTAAAATCAGCACGAAGAAGGCGAACAGGTAGCTGCCCTTCTTTTCAAACTTCATCGCGTCAAAGCCCTTGAAGGGGCGCTTCAGGATTCTCGTCGGGAAGCCCCAGAAGGTTTCATACAGCCAGCTGAGACCCTTTTTTGCGCAGCATTTTTCTTGATGCGTCATGTCAGGCCGCCCCCTTTCTCTTTTTCTGCACGCGTTTTTTAACGCCGGACACCGTCAGCTTGACGGCGATCAGACCCAGAACTACGAGGATTGCAGGCACGAAGTATTCGCGCAGCGTTGCGGTACGCACCTTTTCATACGCCTTGTCGTAATACTTGCGGTCGTCGCCCATCTTGAGATATTCCATCGCTTCCTCGTACTCGCCGGCGCGCAGCAGCATGCGTCCAACGCCGGAATAAGCGAGGGTGAGGTTGTGGTTGTAGGAAAGCGCTTCCTCCCAGTACTTGGCAGCTTCGTCGTAGTCGTACAGATACTGGTACTTAACTGCGTTCATAAGCGCCTTTCCGTACTTGGTGGGGCTGAAAATCTCGATGGACTGTGCGAGCGAGTCAAGAACCAGAATGTTCTCGCCCACAAACACGACGTCCACAGGATTTCTGAAATAGCCCTCGCGGTCGCCCGGGCCGCCGAAGATGAACAGAAGCGAATGGTCCTCGTTGTAGCAGAATACGCGGTTGCGGGTGGAATCCAGACACACATACGCGCCGTAATCGTTTACGTCAACCGCAATAAACTGGCTCTTTCCCGTGGGGATACCGAAGCCCGTTTCGTTCGTCCAAAGGTCGCCCTGAGGATACGGCTTTTCTTCGGAAACATTGATGATGTTTTCGCCCTTGGCATTTAAGCGCTTGATGGTCTTTTCATCCGTGCTTAAAAGCGTTGCAAAAAGGAAGCCGTCCTGATCGATACAAAGGTTCGTAAAGTCGCTGGGCAGCCAGAGCACCTGACGCGAACGCTGCTCCTTGGTGGAGAAGGTGCGCCAGAACAGCTGCCAGGGCGTGAAGGTAACTTCGTTTACGCCGAAGAAGCGGGTGAACGTTCCGTCGGCATTAAGCTCGAGAATACCTTCGTACATGTTCTTGGAAATGACGTACAGGCGGCCCGCCGCGTCAACAACCATTTTGGTCGGGCGGTAGTTGACGTTTTCATATCCGACGATTTCAGGCTTGCCCATCACCTTGTTAAGCGTGAAATCCGAATTGAAGTGCAGAATCTGTCCTTTTTCGGACTGGGTGATGTAGAAGTCGCCGTTCTTGGTGAAGGTAACGCCCGTGCATCCTTCAAGCTTCACTTCCTTCTCGCCGTCCATGTAGCTGGTAAGCACACGCTTGACTTTGAGATCGTGGTCCATGATGATCAGACGCTTGGAGCAGAGGATGTAAACGCCGTTTTCATCCTTATAGGCGTCGACGAGACCGTCCAGCGCATCGACCTCGGCGATATCACGGGCGGTGATGGAGCGGGCCAGCGTGTAGGCAGGCGGCGCCGCCACAATTTCGTCATGCGGCGTATACAGATAGTTGCTGGAACCCGTGCGCGCATCCGCAAGGGCGCCGGTGGATGAAATGAAGCAAAGGGCCAGAATCAGACAAATCAGCTTTCTCATTCGCTTCACCCTCCTCATTCCTTGATACCGGAGGTGGCCATGGTTTCCAGTACGTTCGACTGAGAAATGATGAACAGCACAACCGGAACGATGAACATAACAAGAGACGTTGCTGCAACTACGCCGGTTCTGGCAACGCCCGAGCCGGACAGCTGGTTCAGCATCGCGGCCATGGGCTTGATGTTCTCGGTGTAGATGAAGTTTGCACCCGTCGCGCCCCACATGGTCTGGAAGGCGACGATGAACAGCGTAACCCATGCGGGCTTAACAGCGGGCATGATGATGCGCCAGAGCATGGTGAAGTAGGTCGCGCCGTCGATGGAGGCCGCGTCAATCAGGGCAGTGGGCACCTGCTCCATGAAGTTCTTCATGAGGAACAGACCCAGAGACATCGAAAGCGCGGGCAGAATGACCGACCAAACGGTGTCAACCAAACCCATGTAGCTCATGATTACATAGTTCGGAACCGCGGTAACGGCGGTAGAGAACATAAGGGACATAACGACCAGATTGCTCATGAGCTTGCTTCCGGGGAAGCGGAACTTCGAAAGCGGGAAGGCGGCCATCGAGCAAAGCACGATGTGGCCGACCGCGCCGACGATTACGATAAAGAGGGTGTTGAACAGGTATCTGGTGAACGGAACAAGGGAGTCCGCGAGCAGCTCGCCCAGATCAAAGAAGTTGTCCAGCGTCGGCTGAATGACGAACAGCTTCGGCGGGAAGATGAACAATTCGTTGATGGGCTTAAATGCATTGGATACCATGAAGATAACCGGGAACAGCATGACAAGGGACAGAAGGAACAGGCAGATCAGAAGCGTAAGGCTTCCGGACAGGGAACGGTTGCTGCGACCGTTCGTCAAAGAACGCGCAAATTTGCTTCTGTACATCAGCTTCTGACCCTTAAAGGCCTGCTTTTGAAGCTTGCGCATTTTTCTCTGCTTCTTTGTGAGCTTAGCTTTCTTCATTTACGTGCCCACCTTTTCTAACATCCGCTGAACGGCTTTATTGATTGTAAGCATCAGGAAGAACAGAAGTACCGCGATGGAACAGGCATAACCCATTTCAAGGCGAATGATGCCGTAGTCGTTTAAGTGGTTGATGATGGTATGCGTCGCATAGTTCGTGGACGGGAAACCGTTCAGAGCTACCGTAACGTCCGCAACCGCCAGAGAGTTCGTGACCGACATGACCGCGCCGAAGAGGAGCTGGGGGATCATGTTGGGCAGGGTAATGTACCAAAGCTCCTGCCAGCGGTTCTTGACGCCGTCCACCTCCGCCGCCTCGTACTGCGCTCTGTCAACGCCCTGAAGACCGGCGATGAAGGAGAGGAAGCCGACGCCAAGGCTCATCCAGACGGAAACCAGAATGACGATCAGCATCATGTACTTCTCGTCTCTGAGCCAGAGGATGGGGTTGGTGATAAGGCCCATGGAAAGCAGGCGGGAGTTGATGAATCCGTACGCGTCGCCCGAGAACAGCTGGGTAAAGATGACGTAGGCGTTACCCGAAATCGAGGGCGCGTAGAAAATGACGGTGAGAAGCGTTCTGAGCTTTACGGGAAGCTCGCACAGAAGCCACGCCATGAGGAAGGAGAAAATGTAGCCGAACGGGCCGATGATGACAGCCAGAAGCAGCGTATTCTTTACCGACTTTAAGAAAATCGGGTCGTCCAGGAACAGGCGAATGTAGTTTTCAAAGCCGATGAACTTGGGCGGCTGAAGAACGTTGAACTGCGTAAAGCTGAAGAAAATCGACACGAGCACCGGAACGATGGTGAACATCGTGAAAAACAGCATGTAGGGAAGAAGCATCCAGTAAAGCTGCTTGTACTTCTTGGCAAGCATCACGTTATACTGAAACTTCGTGATATAGCGGGGGTTTTTTGCTTTTGCCACTTTCATTTTTCCTCCTTTCCCTTACTCTGCCGTGGTCAGGCCGAATTCCTTGCGCTTGGCGTCGATTTCTTCCTGAATGAGCTCGACGTTTTCATACAAGGTATCGGCAGCGTTTTCGTAGTTGGTGATGACGGTAACAAAGGCGTTGTTTAAGTAACGGCCCGTGATGTAGCCGCCGGGAATCTGCGGAATGCCGCACAGGGTGGGCAGGGTGTCGTTTAAGACCTTCTTGATCTCAAGCGGCCACTCGATCGCTTCAAAGGATTCGAGGTTGGCAACCTGATATCTGCCGGCTTTTCCGAGAATGGCTTCCATTTCCTGCGCAAAGCGGGTCTGCGTTTCGGCCTTGGTCCACCACTTGATGAACTCCCAGCTCTCGTCAACCGTTTTGTTCTTAACGGCGGTGTTCTTGATGATCATCGCGCCGCCGGTTACGCAGGGAGAGGCGTAGGCGACCGTTCCGTCTTCCTGTCTGGTTCCGGGCACCCTTTCAATGCTCCATGCGCCGCGGATTTCGGGCGCGGATACAGCCAGACGGGTGTAGGTGGAAAGGTCAACAATGCCGAGCGGAACTTCGCCCAGACGGAAGCGGGTGATAAAGTCGATGTCGCGCGGGAATCCGTGCTGGGTATAGAACTGCGTCCACCACTTGAAAGCGGCGTTGGCTTCGTCCTCGCCCAGGAGGCACAGCGTTCCGTCTTCATTATAGATTTCGCCGCCCGTCTGATAGAGGCGGGAGAGGAATACGGTGTTGATCGGAACGGAGGAGCCCATCGAAAGCGACGCGCCCAGAGAAGAAGGCGGCGCGGTGTCGAGGTACAGTTCCATGTTGTATCTCTGAAGCTCGGGAATCAGCGCAATCAGATCATCCCAAGTCTCGGGAACGGAAAGGTTCAGCTCTTCAAAGATATCGGTTCTGTAGAACATCACGGGGAAGCTCATCTGATCCGGAAGCGCGTAGCAGCCGCCCTCATAATAGAAGGATTCCATCGCCGCGGGCAGGAACTGGCTTACGACTTCTTCGTAATCCTCGAACTGCTTCAGATCCAGCGCCGCATCGCGGAAGGCGAAGTTTACAGGCGCGGTGTTGCCGATCTGTATGGCGACTTCAGGGCCGTTGCCCGTAAAGGTGGATGGCAACAGAACGTCGGCATTGATCAGCTTCAGGTTGACCTTGATGTTGTTGCCTTCCCGACCTTCGAAACTTTCGTTAATCAGGCGGCGGATAACCTCAAACTGGTCGCGGCCGGTGGACAGCCATACGTCGATTTCCTTGGCGGAATCAGAAGCGGCGGAGTCGGCTACGTTGTAGTCGTTAAAGAAAGATCCGATGAAGGCGCGGATCATGTGCCAGATGCGCTGGAAGAAGTTGCCCTCCGCGCGCTTGTCAATGTCCTTGTCGCCGGTCAATACGATATAGTCGATCTTCATGGGCTGATCCTTGAAGTCAAGAACCGCTTTGCCCATGGAGGTGATGCACTCTTTGAATGCGGAGAGGCGCTTGGGCCATGCTTCCTCGGATTCAATGAGCTCGTCAATCATGGAAAGAAGGCGCGTAAGCGCAGCGGTTCTTTCGCTGCCGGAGCCGGTTAAGGCGGTCATGCGCTCAAGGATGTCCTCGATATCCGCCTTGCGGGCAGTGATGTCCGCCTGCAGGTTGGGGATTCTCGTAAAGAGCTGATAGCTCTGATAGATGTCGGGGCTGGAGCCGGTGATGGCGATAACCTGACGATAGAGGCTGTTTAAAAGCTCGGTCTGCTCGTCGATATCGTTGAGAATTGCGCCCATTTCGCCAAGGGTTACTTCAAGCGTAATTCTGTGGGTTCCCTTTTCAAGGAAGAAGTAGAATTCCTTCGTGTCTTCCTTTTTGTTGGTCGGGTCGCTTCTGTTTGCGGACAGGGGCTCCAGCTGGAACTTGCCGCTGTGGTAGAAGCGAAGGTCGGCGGCCTCTTCAAAGGGGATCACGCCGTCGATGGTTAATTTGCGGGTGGCGTACAGGCCGCGAAGGTCGCTCTGCTTAAAGCGCAGAACGATTCTGTAAAGGCCGTCCTCCGGGGCTTCGATATCCCAGGAAATCCATTCGCCGGGCTCGTTCCACGCGGTGTCGCCGATGCAGTTTAAAACGATGTTAGACGGATGATAGGGCTCGGAAATCGGGCTGGTTCTGTCGTTGACCGGATAGAAGCTGGGGCCCGATTTCAGCGCCGCATCCTCCGCCTGGTACTGGATGGGCTCTGTATTGGAAATCTTCGCGCCGTTTGCAAGGTGTGAAGATATGTATTCGTCGTAGGTGGGCGTCTTTTCGGGGGCTTTGATCGTGATGGTATCAATAATCAAACCTTCGTTCAAGGACTCGACTCGAAGGGTGTTTTCGCCTTTCTTGAAGAAGAATCTGAAATCCTCGGCGACATAGCCCTCCATGTCGTTTAAAGAATAAGCGCTCCATTCGGGCGTCTGTACCTGTGAGGGGAAAGGCTGATTGCCTTTTTTGTTTTTGTAATCACGATTTACATCGTTCCACATGCGCGAAAAAGCAAGCTCGTTTGCTTCTTCAAACGGGCTGACGCCATTGATGTAGATTTTGCGCAGAATGTCTCCGCCGCTTCCGCTTCCGGGGAAGTAGAGGAACTCGATTTCGTAGAGCGCTTCTTCCGTGACCTCGAAGGTATATTCCACATAACCGACCTCGCCGGTGGACAGCGTTCCGTCCGAAAGGACTTCGCCGTCGGCCATTTCAAGCGCGGAATACTCTGAAGCGTTGATTACGATCGATTCTGTTGCATTGGGCACAGTTTCGTGCTTCAAAATATATTCTTCATATCCTTCCGCAAACGCGCAGGCGGAAAAGATAATAAGAATAGAAAGAAGACACACGATGATCGGGCGTTTCAGCATTATGTCACCATCTTTCGATTTGGTAGCCATGAATTCGGATAGACACGACTGCGAGACGCCCTTTTACGGACGTCTCGCAGTCTAAAAACGCAATCGGAAATCGATTACTTGATGTAGCCTGCATCGCGGAAGCTGGCTTCGATCTCAGGAACAGCAGCCTCGAAGGTGGAACGTACGGAGGTGCCGTCGGTGAAGGGCTTGCGGGTAAGGCCGTAGAGAGAAACCTCTCCGCCGTAGCTCTTGCCAAGACCAGCGTTCTGGAGGTTGGCGATGGGGTTGAACTTGGTGTGCTGCTTGACCCAGGTGTGGAGCTCAGCAGACAGCTCATCGGAGAACTGGGATTCGGGCTCAAGTACGAAGTCCGGATCGGCCATGGCCTTGATCTCAGCCTTGGCGTCTTCATCCCACAGGAGGTCGTAGATCAGGCTTACGAGAGCCTTTTCAACGTATTCGGCTTCCATGCCGGGGAAGTCCTTCTCGATGCCTTCCATGACGGCGCCGGTGAGGCCGAGGTCATAGTAGGTGCCGTAGTAGCCTTCCAGGCTGGTGTAGTCGCCTTCAACGGTCAGGGTCGCGCCGCTGCCCCACGGATAGGGTACGTAGCCCCAGGAAGCGAGGGAGTTGTTCAGGCCGCCCATCTGCCAGCCGGCACGGTGGGTCATAGCAACTTCAACACCAGCGTCGAAGGTCGCCGCGGGAGTTCCCCAGTAGTCGGGATCGCCGGAATCGGTTACGTTCGCGGGGCGTACGCAGCCGGCGGCAATCAGCTTCTCGAGAAGCTCGAAGGTTTCGATATACTCATCGGAGGTGATGCCGATGGTGAAGTCAGAGTGTACAGCCATCTGGCCGCCGTTGGCGGGAGGCGCGAAGATTCCCCAGTAGTTGGGATCGATGAAGAACGCATAGTGGCCTTCGGGGAGCTTGGACTGGAGTTCCACCATGTAGTTGTAGAAGGATTCATAATCCCACTTGCCCATGGCGAACATCTCGCCGGGATCATATTCCATGCCGGCGTCGAAGATCATCTGGCGGTTGAAGACGAGGCCTTCGGGGCCCGGGAAGCCGGTGATGAAGCCGTAGCGAGCTTCGCCAACCATGCCGGCGTCCTTGAACAGCTGGGGCATGTCAAGGGCTTCGAGACCCGCGGAGATGTCGGCCAGCGCGCCGTTGGCGGCCAGGTTCATCGCCCACATGGAGGAGAGGTTGTTGGTGACGTGCCATGCGGGATCGCCGCCGGCTACAGACTGGATCCACTCAGCGGGCATGTCGTCCCAAGCGGATACGGAGGTGTAGAATTCGAATTCGCAGTTGTAAGCTTCCTTAACAGCCTCATAGATGGGCAGCCAGGTGGCCTTGTCTACTTCGGATACGTCTTCCGCGTAGGGATTTACGTTGTCCCACATGCGGAGAATTACGGTGTTGCCCTGCAGGTCATAGCCGTTTTCGTTCATGGCGAATGCAGCGGGCATCATCATCGCGAACATTGCGATAACGAGAACCATAGTCACGAGCTTCTTCATGGTTTGTGTGTCCTCCTTTTTATTTTAACCTTGTTTGGTTACGAAGTGGGTGGGGCGGCGTTCACAGTGTTACCATATGTTACCGACCACAGACACATTATAATATCTGTATACCACATATGTCAATATCCTTTTTCTCAAAAATGTAATTTTTCTTGAAAAAATTTTGCTGCATTTGCCTGCAATCATCAGAAATATAGACTTAAATTAGCATTTTTTACAAATTAATTGCCGATTTCAAAAGATTAAGGTTAAAAATAAGTTCATTTCCATCTATTGACAAAGAAAAGAAATTCGGGTATTATTAGGGTAACATACAATAAAAAATGTTACTTTTGTTTCTTTTCCAGTTTCTTTAATTCTGCCTCAATCCTCGCCCGTGCATCGTTATTTTTTCAATTCGGCAGGAATAAAAACTTCATCCTGCATATACGCGCAATTCTTTTCACAAATAGAACGGAAGGTGAATTATGGCTCGAATACAAATTCAGGAATTGGCCGACATCATGGGGATTTCCAGAACAACCGTATGGAAGGCGCTTCACAATAAACCCGGCATTTCCGAAGAGCTGCGAAAAAAAATCCTAAAGCAGGCTGAAATCGAAGGAATCATTCGTCCGAATGAAATGCGGAAAAAAACAGGCAAGGACAGAAAATCGTTCGCCGTCGCGGTTTCAAGAATGGAATCCTCTATTTTCTGGATGAACATTATCAATCACATTGCCGTCGAGCTCTCGCGGCACGATGTTGATCTGATTTATACCTATCTCCCTTCATCCCTTGAAAAGGATTTTCATCTGCCGGGCACGTTCGACGGCGTTTCGGGCGTAATCGTGCTGAATGTATACGACGCGCAGATTTTGACGCTTCTTTCCGCGCTGCCCGTCCCGAAGGTGTTTCTGGACACCGTCCCGGACATGCCTGTGTCCGCATTAAGCGGCGACCTTGTTTTGATTGAAGGGCGCGAAGCCGTTCATAAAATCACTTCTCATTTATTTGATAAGGGGCTTACGCGTCTGGGCTTTGTGGGCGACCCCTATTACGCGCTCACCAACCGCGACCGCCTGATGGGTTTTAAGGATGCGCACGCGGAAAAGGGCATTTGGGACAATCCTGCATATTCTCTCATAAAACCGATAGACGCAAGCCGCTACACGGAAGAAATCTGTCCGTTTCTGGACGCTCTTGACGTTCTTCCCGACGCTTTCGTCTGCGCAAGCGACTTTGTCGCCCACATAATCACAAAGCATTTAACCGAATCCGGCAGGACGCTTCCCGAGGGCTTCACCGTGACCGGCTTTGATAACAGTGCCGAGTTTGAAAACATCGCAGGCCGAATCACCACCTGCGACGTTCAAACCTCGACCATCGGTCGCCGCCTTGCCAACCGCATTCTGTTCCTGTCCGAATTCCCCGAAGCTTCAAGCGAGGTCAGCTACATCCTTTCAAACGTGCTCATCCGAGACTAAAGCATATCCCCCGGCGATCAAAGGCCAATCGGCCCGTCGTCGGGGGATGTGTTTTAAAGCGATTTCACATATCGGATCGCATCCAGATATTTGTTCAAATCCGGAAGATGCTCGATAATCATGGGCATTTCGGGATCGTATTTTTCCGCCTGCTCGAAATAATACTTAAGATCCACCTCGCCTTTGCCTACCTCCGTTTCGCGGATGCATACGGTCAGGCTGTGGTCGAGGATTGCGTCTTTCACATGGCAGGAAAGAATTCTTTCGCCCAGCAGGTCGAAGGTGTTTTGGATAAGCTTCCTATTATCATAGTACACGCGCGGGCTGGTCAGCATATTCACAATATCCATGTGAACGCCAAGGCCGGGGCGGTTTACCGCTTGTATGAATTCAAGATAGCTGTCGGGCGAATCCGGCAGCGCGTGAGGCATGGTTTCAAGGGTGTAATGCGTGCGCACGGGCTTTACCTTGTCGAGCATGTCCTGTAAATAGAAAACGATCTCGTCAAACGTTTCCTTTGTATAGTTGCCCTTATAGCTTCCGTCCCACATGTCGCCGACAGCGCCCGTGATATTCACGCAGCATTTCGCGCCGATGTATTCCGCAAGCTCCAGCTGCCTTACGCAGCGGCTTCTGTTTTCCTTGCGCTTTGCGGGATCCGGATCCAGCATATTGTTCCATACGCCCACTTCCGCAATCACAAGATCGTTTTCCTTCGCAGCAAGCGCGTATGCGTCAATATCCTTCACATCCGAGGTGTAATCAAGCGGAAAAACAACCGCGCCCAAGCCCGCTTCTCTGTGCTTTCGTCCCCATTCTTCGGCAGAAGAATGCGGAAACTGCGCCGAAATTCCGAGTCTCATAAACATCCGCCTTTCCATAAAATATTATACACGCATCACTATATCACAAATTGAAGCATATGTAAATATCCAAAGCGAAAGCGGGACGACGTGGGCGTCGTCCCCTACGGCCATGCCCGTCGTCTATTTGCCCCGTAGGGGTCGATGCCCACATCGACCCGTAACTCGGAGAATACGTATATATCTAAAGCGAAAACGGGACGACGTGGGCGTCGCCTACCACAGCCATGCCCGTCGTCTATTTCTCCCGTAGGGGTCGATGCCCACATCGACCCGTAACTTGGAGCATATGTATATATCTAAAGCGAAAACGGGACGACGTGGGCGTCGTCCCCTACAGTTATGCCCGTCGTCTATTTCTCCCGTAGGGGTCGATGCCCACATCGACCCGTAACTCGGAGAATACGTATATATCTAAAGCGAAAGCGGGACGACGTGGGCGTCGTCCCCTACGGTTATGCCCGTCGTCTATTTCTCCCGTAGGGGTCGATGCCCACATCGACCCGCAACGCTTTGCAAATTATTCCATACCTTTTTGACGATCCATAAGCCATTTCCGCGGATTATTCTCAATATATGTCCGGATTTCATCATAATCCTGCTGATTGCGGATCACATGGTCATAAAACGATCGCTGAAAGATTGGGGTTCCAATTTCTTTTGTTGTCAAAACCTTGATCGATCGAATAATCTTGGCTATACGGTTATTCGTAGGGGTCGATGCCCACATCGACCCGGATTCCAAACGTATAATCATATGAATGTGATCCGGCATGATCACATATTTTTCGATCTCAGGCGCATTTCGAATATATTTTTCTACAATCCGTCCGTACGGCAGCGGGACGACGTGGGCGTCGCCTACTACAATTTTGCTCAAAATTGGTTTCCTATCCTGCGTACAGACGGTTATAAAATATGCGCCGCTTTGGTTGTAATCGCAGCTTCTAAGCCGATTCGGCTGTCGTGTCGGTTTATTCATGCTGATCAGTCGTAATAATGCACGTGCTTTCGCTTTTCATCCGCGTCTGTTATGCATCTTTCCTGAAGCTTCCTTTTATATATGCCGCCCGTCGTCTTCACATACAAGGCATCCGTAACGGCAATTTTTTCGGGCATTTCGTCGTCCGGCAGATCCAGAATCACATCAATCAGGCCAAAGGAGCGCACGCACTGAACGCCGATCTCGGTCAGCACATACAGCCTGTCCTCCTTATCCACCGCCATATCAATCGCGCCCTTGAGATTGTAATGGGGAATCGTATGAAGCGTCGCGTGCAGAATCAGCTTATTAAGCGAGATTTCTTCCTCATTTAAGAACATGTGTACAACGTCCTCGTTGACATTGGCCGCATACCAAGCCTCCCCATCGTTTGACAAGACCACTTTGTCGTACGCTTCCGAAAGCTCATCGGGCGCATCGCATCTGGTTTCGGGGAAGAAGTCGCACGCTTCCCACTTACTTCCAAAGGGCACAACCTCGTTTACGCGCGCGGAATTGGCTTTTGCCAAAACCGGCCCGTCCTTCCAGCCCGCCCACAGCCATTCAAAGCGCTTGTACGCCTCGTTTTCGTCGCGATATCGGCTGACATGTCCTTCGAGCGGGAAATACGCGCAATTAAAATCGTAATTTGCAAACTTGAAGCCCTCTATCGCCTCCATGTCGATGCCGACCGTCCAGCCGAAATACTCGTTGGGCTCAGTTTCGGAGTGCTCCTGATAGATTCTGAAAGGCTTCGTTTCATATTTTCGGATCAGATACGGAATTTCGTTTCCGCGTCCCATGGAGAGGAACGAGGGCGAGCTCATATAGATCCTGTGAAATACATCCGGGTGGAACCACGCAATCACAAACGCGGAAATGCCGCCGGAGGAGCCGCCCGCCACAACATGCATATCGGGAGAAGGCGAAAAGCGGATGCCGTATTCCTCCGAGATATACGGAATCAGTTCATAAACGATAAAGTCGCCGTATTCGCGGTCGAAAAGGTCATAATTGTTCATGCGCATGTTTCTTTTTGAGCCGCCGGGCATCGTGAGAACGCCGGGCTGCACGCCGATGGACACGCAGTACGGCGCTTTACCCTCGTCCGCAAGGCGCAGATGCGCGTTCACCGTCGCCTGATTCTGCCAATCGTGCTCAATGATATAACCGAACTCATAATTTTCCACGCAGGGAATCGCCAGATTGAATTTAAATTCCATGCCCGGCTTATACGTTTTTCCTGTCAAAGCGCCGTCGATAGATCGAATTTCGGTCACAGCAAACGCTCCTTCACAATAAGGTGTGCTCGATCAATTGATAGAAAACAGAAAGGGAATGTCATTCGTCACGGCATATTCGTGCGCAAAGGAATTTTTCTCAACCGCAAGGGAAAGTTTCGGACAATACAGGCCGACGCCCGTGCCGATTTGAGTAACCGATGCGGGGACGACGAGCAATTCAATCTTCTGGTTTCCAAGGAAGCAGAAATCTCCAATGGATTCAAGCCCATCCGGCAGGGTAACGGTGACATAGGAGCCCGTCGAAGTAAACGCCATTGCGGAAAGCGCGGTAACCGGCTTTCCGGAAATAACCGAAGGTACAACAACGGCGGTTTCTTCTCCCGTATAATCCGTAATGCTTAAGCTTCCGTCGCCATTTTCCATATAAGCAAAGTCAGAGTGTTCCGGCTCGGCAGGAATGCACAATTCGAATGGGAATCCGTTTTCAACGGCATAGCCATGCGCTTTGGAGTTTTCAAAGACCTTCAGCGTAAGATTCGGACAATAGAAGGCGAATGCTTCGCCGATTTCCGAAACGCTTTCGGGAATCAGTATGGATTCAAGCGATTTGCTTCCGAGAAACGCATATTCGCCGATTGCAGTCAGGCCGTCGGGCAAAGTCACGCTTGCAAGCTTGGTTACGCCCGCGAAAGCGGCGGGAGACACGGCGGTTACAGCCATTCCGTCAATGGAAGCGGGAACCGTAATATCAATTCTCTTTCCGACATAGCCCGTTATGGAAAGCGTATCGTCCGCCTTTACGCTGTAGGAGAAATTTCTCATTTCCTCTTCTTCCGTGGTGGGGTATTCGATGTTAAACCCTTGCTCTCTTGCAAATTCCTCCGCCTTGGAGCCTTTTGCGCAGACGATGGTCACATTGGGGTTGGCATCGTCGAACGCAAGAAAATCGATCACGGTCACGCTTTCAGGGATATATACGCGTTCAAGGTTAAGGCAGTCTTTGAACGCATAGCTTTGAATGCCGCGCACGGTATTCGGAAGGATAACGGTTGTGAGAGAGGAACACCCGTAAAACGTGTTTTCCAGAATCGCCGTAACGCCTGTGGGAATGGAAATCTGTTTCAGATATGTGTTGCGGGAAAAAGCTGATTCGCCAAGATAAGTAAGGTTGGACGGAAGCGTGATTTCGGTGAAGTCGCTTTCGGAAAACGTGCCCTCTTCAATGCGCGTGATCGTATCCGGAAGGAATATCTCGCCGCATCCATCGAAAGCATAACGGCCGATGGAAACAACGCTGTCGGGAACTACAAGAGACTCAAGGCTGTAGCATGAATTAAACGCGCTGTTACCGATTTCGGTAACGCCATCAGGAATCGTGAAGGTTCTGAACTGGCAATTGAAGAAAGCGCTGTTTCCGATTTTCCGGATGCCCTCGGGAAGAATAATGGACTCCGTGGAATACAAGCGATCAAAAGAATCGTCTCCGATTACCGTAACCTTATAACCGTCCAAATTATCCGGAACCACAACGCGCTTTTCATTCCCGGTATATTGGGTAATCTCCGCGGTTCCGTCCTCCAGCACACGGTATTGGTAATAACCGTTTGAGAAAATCTCCTCCTCGGAAAACGCACACATAAAACAAAGAGACGTCAGAAGAAGAACGAAGAACAGTTTTTTCATTTTATCAGCTTCCTTTATTTAATTTTTTACCTATTATACAATGAAAGCTTGTTAGACGCAAGCGCAGATTGTTCGTGAGCTTGTCACAGAAAAAGCAGACATTTTCTGATAGCATATATTTGCAATCAAAAAGCGCTGTCCTGATCGGATGAATCCGATCAAAACCGGCTATACTTTCCAAGAGGTGAACATTTATGAAAAAAGCATCCATCATTCAAAATATTATCGCCCGCGAAATCCTTGATTCACGCGGCAACCCCACCGTCGAAGTGGACGTCCTTTTAGAAGGCGGCGCAATGGGCCGCGCGTCCGTTCCTTCCGGCGCGTCTACCGGCGTGTTTGAGGCTTGTGAGCTTCGGGACAAAGATTCCAACCGTTATCTCGGAAAAGGCGTATTGAAAGCAGTAGAAAATATACAAAGCGAAATTGCTCCGGCGCTGATTGGCAAATCCGCTCTGAACCAAGCGGAAATCGACCAAATCATGATCAACCTTGACAGCACGCCCAACAAAAGCCGCCTGGGCGCAAACGCCATATTAGGCGTGTCTCTGGCCTGCGCCAAAGCCGCTGCGAACGCACAGGGCGTCAGCCTTTACCAGTATATAGGCGGAGTCAACGCGAAGATCATGCCGGTTCCGATGATGAACATCCTAAACGGCGGCGCGCATGCTGCAAACAATGTGGATATTCAGGAATTCATGATCGTCCCCGTGTCCGCCCCGAATTTTAAGGAAGCCCTCCGGCGTTCAACCGAAGTGTTCCACACGCTGAAAACCGTCTTAAAGGAAAACAAAATCCCCGTGGCGGGCGTGGGGGATGAGGGCGGCTACGCGCCGATGCTTCAAAAGGACGAAGACGCGCTTGCCTTCATCGTGTCCGCGATTGCCCGCGCCGGATACAAGCCGGGCGAGGATTTCATGATCGCCATCGACGCAGCCTCCTCCGAATGGTACGACGAAAATACGCAAAGGTACAAGCTCCCCAAATCCGGAGAAACACTGACCCGCGAGCAAATGACGCAAAAATGGGCGCATCTTTTCAATCGCTATCCCATCATTTCACTCGAAGACGGCATGGCCGAAACGGACTGGGAGGGCTGGACAATGCTTACAAACACGCTTAAAAAGCGCATCCAGCTGGTCGGCGACGATCTATTTGTCACAAACACAAACCGCCTCAGAGAGGGCGTCCAAAAAGGCGTTGCCAACTCCATTCTTATAAAAGTCAACCAAATCGGAACGCTCACCGAAACGCTGGACGCCGTCTCCATGGCTCACCGCGCCGGCTACACCGCCATTATCTCCCATCGCTCCGGCGAAACGGAGGACGCGACCATCGCCGACCTCTCCGTAGCCGTAAACGCAGGCCAAATCAAAACCGGCGCCCCAAGCCGCAGCGACCGCACAGCAAAATACAACCAACTTATGCGCATCGAAGAAGAACTCGGAGGCAGGGCGATTTATCCGGGAAAACAAGCGTTCCCATTCTCATAAAGATATGAAAATCCGATGTTTCTCATAACATCGCCAATGGATTTATGTGTCAAAAAAACAGAAGGGGCTGTTGTGCAACAGCCCCTTCAAATTCTTCTCAGACTTTCCTTACTCGATATTTACAACCCTCTGGGTCTCTGCGGACAGAATGACCGCGTCCAGAATCTTCTGAACCTTAACGCCGTCCTCTACCGTGGGAAGAAGCGGCGTTTCGATGCCTTCGCACATATTGATGAACGTCTGCTGCTGATCCACGCGATAGCGCGCGGGCACCTGAATGGTGTGAAGGCCGTTGCTCTCAACGTCGATCTTGCCCACGCAAACATCCAGCGTGTCGGGCTCGTTCAGGTTAAAGGAAATAACGCCCTTGCTTCCAAAGACCTCGAACTTAATGGTATTGCTGTGGCCGATGGCGCACTTTGTTACGCTGAACACGGCGGATGCGCCGCTTTCAAACTGCGCGACAAAATTGCAGAAATCGTCTACGTTTACATCGGCGTATTCCTCGCTGTCAAGTCTTCTGCGGCTCTTGACCGCCGTTCCCATCTGCGCGGAAACGCTCTTGATATTGCCGCACAGAAGCATCGCCATGTCGATTAAGTGAGAGCCGAGATCGCCCAGCGTTCCCGAGCCGGCCTTTTCCTTTTCAAATCTCCACTCGAGCCTGCGGCCGGGAATCAGCGCGCCGGACTGCTGATAGGCGATGTTCACGGTGTAAATGTCGCCGAGAAGTCCTTCGTCCAGAATATCCTTGGCGTAGCGAACGGCGCTCTTAAAGCGATAGCTGAAGCAAACCATGTTGCGGATGCCCGTCTTTTTAAGCTCCTCGGCCAGCTCCTTGGTTCTTTCAACATTGATATCCAGCGGCTTTTCAACGTTGATGGGCTTTCCGGCTTTAACGGCGGCCAAAGCGATTTCGCAGTGCAGATAGTTGGGCGTGCTGATTTCAACCGCCTCGACGTCCTCGCATGCGATCAGGTCTTTATAATCGAGAAAGCGGCGCTCTTCGGGAATATTATACTGATCGCCGACGTCCTTGAGCTTTTTTGGATCGATATCGCAGATTGCGACAACCTCTGCGTTTTTAAGCGCCGAGGTGCGATGGACATGTCCGCGTCCGTTTCCGCCTACGCCTACAACACCAACACGTACCATTTTCATTTCCTCCTTAATGCTTAAAGCTTCTCAAGCGGCTCATAAAAGCCGTAGTATACCTTGTCTCTCTTGACCGGCTGCGCCCATTCAACCGCGTTTCTGATAACCTGTCCGATTTCATCCATATAGTAGATCGGGAATTCCTCGTGACCCGGGCGGAAATAGAACACCTTGCCCGCGCCGCGATAGTAGCAGCAGCCGCTTCTGAACACATTGCCGCCCGCAAACCAGCTGATGAATACCAATTCATCCGGCGCGGGAATGTCGTAATGCTCGCCATAGGTTTCTTCCTCGGGAATTTCGATATATTCGGGAAGATTCTTGGCGATGGGATGTCCGGGCTCAACCAACCATACGCGCTCTTTTTCGTTGTTTACGCGCCACTTAAGTCTGGTAGTGGTGCCCATGAGCTTTACAAACGGCTTTGCGCGGTGCGCGGAATGCAGCGCGATAAAGCCCATTCCTTCGTATACGCGGTTTACAACCTTGTTGACAATTTCATCCGGGACCTTTGCGTGCGCGGCATGTCCCCACCAGATCATAACGTCCGTCCATGCCAGCACCTCGTCGGTCAATCCGCATTCGGGCATATCCAGCGTTGCGGTACGAACCTCAAACTGTTCGTCCTTCTTTAAAAGATCCGCAATTGCTTCATGGATTCCGTTTGGATAGACCTTCGCGATTTTCTCTTCCTTTTCATGAACGAATTCATTCCACACAGTTACATGAATCATATGGCATCCTCCCTTTTTTATATGAATTGCTTCATATAATTGATTTTTCCTTACTTAATACGCCGTCTCACTTTTTATCAAGCATTCCAAGCGTTTTAATCATATAGTACAACACGCCGTCCTGCTCATTGCAGAACTCGTCAAAATATTCGCATCTGATTCCGTTTACGGTCAGCGGATACAGCCAGCAGACCGACGCGCTTCCGTCCTCATGGAACAGGCAAAGCGTGTTTCTTGCTCCGCTTTCCGCGCGGCGCAGATATTCCTGATCGCCCGTTACCTGCGCGTAGTGCCAAAACGCCACCGACGTATGAACCGACGCGGAGTGCGGCATTGTGTCTCCGTACATCAAGCGCTTTCCAAACCAATATCCGTCCCAATGGCGCAGGGACACGTCGTTTAAATGATAGCTGGGCTGATGTCCGTTGAAGCGATTGAGAACCGTCATGTGCAGCCTGCAGGACTCGGCAAGCTTCTCGTCATGGTTCAGCATCCACATCTGCGCCGTGAGATTCACCGCAGGCGTTACAATCGTCTGTTCGTATCGAACCTCGTGAATCGGGTAATTTAAGCCGTTTGCCGCAATTCTGTCCGCATGCTTTTTGAACATTTCCGAAATTTTTTCGGCGTCCTCATGCCGGCCCGCGCTTCTTAGCACTTCTACGGTTTCATACATCGTAAGTCCGTTGGGATAGAAGTTGTCGCCGCCGTTTTGATAATAAGGATACATCGCCCGCATCATGCTGTCCAGGAAATGCTCATCCTTCGTAAGCTTATAAAGCTCCATCATGAACATGCCCATCCACGGGCCGTTGTACAGGCGCTTAAACTGGGGATTTTTTCCAATTGTATTGTACACCATTCCGGTTTCCTCGTCAAAAAATTCGCGGGAAACGTAGCGGTAGTACTTCATCAGGCTTTCATAAATGTGTTCGTCCGGACGGTACTGCAAATATTTTGCAATCAGAATGCCCATCACAAGTCTTTCGCGGGAGGCATTGAAGTCCGGGAACAGCTCGTCAAAGATCAGGCACTTGTCCTGTTTGTCGTAAATCATGTACGCGCCGTCAAGCGCGCTTTTGCTGTTATGATACTGCTGCTTGTCTACGATAAAGTTTACGCGTCTTTTTACAAGCTCCTCAAAGGGAATCTGTACGAAAAATTCTGCGATCGTTTCCAAATTGCCCGATTTTATGACAAACCGGTGATCGCCTCTGCGCTTGGGAAGGTAATCTACATAGGTTTTTCCGCCTTTTGTCTGGGTTTGAATGGCTTCGCCGTCCAAAGACACGCATGCGTTTTCTTTATTAATGGAAAAACGAATGCGCTCTCCTTCAAAGAGGGTATACTGATCGGCGTTTACGAGAATTACGGAAGGGTATTTTTCGATTTCGTCATAGAAACGGCCGGTTTCGTAGAAGAAAAGCTCCCATTCCAGCGTCATTTCCTCGCCCGGCCTTAGATCAAAGGGGGAAGGATGCATGATGAAGTCGCCGCGATCGTCGCTGCCGTGCTCAAAGGGGCGCTCAACGCTGTAGCTGTCGAGGCTTCCCTCAGTCAGAACCATCGCAAGGCCGAAATCGCACGGGCCCATTTTCACAGCGTCAACATAGGAGGTGTTGCGTCCGCACCAAATGTGCGCCGCGCACCTTTCCGTCATGCTGATCGGAGCGATTTCGTAGTTATCGTTGAAGGTCGTATAAATGCCGACTGCGCCGCGATTGAAAAACACATCCACGTCAAGGCGGCCGCGAAGCACATAACGCTCGTGATAACGGTTGTCAGACAGCCATCTGTTTGCGGTAATCTCCAGATGCTTTGTCCTGTACACGCACTCGACGCCGTTTTCCTTTTCGGTTATGGAAACAAGCTCTCCGTTTTTGACCGTGCCCCAAACAGACGCGCCCTCTACCCAATTCATATGGTTAGGATCCGCTTGGTTTACAAGGGATTTAAGTCCGCCCGTAGCCAAATCATACTGAACTTCAATGATGTTCTTCATATTCATATGCTCCCTCTTTTAAAATACCCGCGCGCGTAAACGCGCGCGGGCAGGAAATTGGGAATAATCGCGATTTAGAAATCGTTGGTCAGCTTGGCCTGGTATACTTCGATGTAGTAATCATAGCCGTAAGCTTCGAGCTCGGCAACATAAGCATCCCAGCTTTCGTCGGTAACGCCGTTGATGATGGCGTCAGCGCGGAAAGCGACGATGAAGTCGCTCATGCCTTCGGTCGCGAAAGCGAGCTTCTCGTTTACATCAGCGGGGATGACGTAGTTGGACATCCAGTCGGAGAAGTTCTCTTCGCCGATGGCTTCCTGACCAAGCTTACGCATCCAGCCCTGAACCATGACTTCGCCTTCAGCGGGCGGGGCATAGCTGGTGTTGGTGTCGATTACCGGGAACCAGGAGTCCATGTAGAAGGCGGCGCCGGGCATCGTCCAGTCAAAGCCTTCCATGCCGTACTCTTCGAAGATTCTCAGAGCGTCTTCTTCGGTGTAGGTGTGTACCTGATGGGTTACGCCGTCCTCAGCGAACTCCCAGCAGAGGCCTTCGGGGCCGCGGCCGGTGAGCCAGCGCATTTCTTCGCTGGAGAGATAGTCCCACCAACGCAGAGCCGCTTCCTTATGCTTGGAGCTCTCGGCGATCTGGAAACCAAAGGTCATGCTGACGGGGTTGTTGGAGGGGAAGAGATACTCGTATTCGTCAGAGGCGAGTACGGGCAGCGGATAGCACTCGAGGGCATCCGGTACGGTGCCCCAGAAGCCGTGGGGAGACCATGCGGCATAGCAGCCAACCAGCTTGCTCTTTACGTTGGCGTTGTACTGGTCACCGGTCTGGGTGAAGCCTTCGGGATTGACGAGGCCTTCAGCATAGAGCTGATGGAACCACTCGAGGAACGCGCGGTAAGCTTCGGTATTGACGGTGGGCTCTACAACGCCGTCCTTAACGATGTAATAATCCCAATCGGAGATGCTGCCTACGCCGAAGGGGATCGCCCAGCGCATGAGGTTGCCATTGGAGAAATCGAGCGGCATCTCGTTGTCGGGATCGCCGTCGCCGTTGGCGTCTTCTTCCTTGAAGGCAACGAGTACATCGTAGAACTCGTCGATGGTGGTGGGCATTTCAAGGCCGAGGTTCTCGAGCCAGTCAATGCGGATGTACATGAGGTTGCCGGGGATGTTGCCGGGGTTGGAATACATACCGGTCAGCAGGCGGCGGATGCTGCCGTCGTTCTCGGTGAGGTCGTCCCAGTTGACGCCGAAGGAGTTGTAGTAGTCTACAACGGTGGGCGCCCACTCTTCGAGCATGCCGGACAGGTCGGCGAACAGAGCCATGTTCTTCTCGTACAGGTTTCCGAGGCTGCACAGGAAGATGTCGGGCATGTCGTCGCCGGAGGCGAGCATGGTGGAAAGCTGCGCTTCAACGTCGGTGGTCATTTCGATGAATTCGAAATTCAGGCCGGTTTCGGCAACAGACTTGGTAACGAAGGGCTTTGCATTGTAGGAGGTGGACTGGTCGCCGGTGTGGCGGGAAACCGCAACGCGGAGGGTGATCGGTTCGGCAGCGATGGCAAGACCGGTCTTGTAAACGCCGTTCTCGATTTCAGCGGGAACTTCCGCGAAGGAAGCGAAGCTGAGCATCACGCAGATAACCATGATCAGAGAAAGGAACTTCTTCATAGTGGTACTCTCCTTCTTTTAATAATGAGTCGTTGGTGGTATCACCTTGGGGAACCATTTGTCTTTGCCTGCGCATCACTCCTTGTATGAATTCAATACACAACATCGGTCAGCCTTTCAGCGAACCGATCATTACGCCCTTAACAAAGTACTTCTGAAGGAAGGGGTAGATACACATGATGGGAAGCGTGGATACAACGATGACCGCGTATTTGATGATGGCCAGAAGGCGCTGATACTTTTCCATTTCCTCGGCGTTTTCCGTCTGCTGCGTAACCGTTTCGGCGTTTACCAGCAGAATTTCGCGCAGGAACAGGGACAGCGGCTTTTTATCGGAATCCTGAAGATAGAGCATGGGGCTGAAGTAGCTGTTCCAGTGGCCTACGATCAGATACAGGGAAAGAACGGCGATGATGGCCTTGGAAAGCGGAACGACCATTGTGAAGAAGAATCTTCCGTAGCCGCAGCCGTCGATAAACGCCGCGTCCATCAGATCGGTTGGAATGGTGCTGTTTAAGAATGTTCGCGTGAGTATGATGTTGTAAACCGACACCATGCTCATCATTATGATGATCGTTCGCGTGTTGATAAGGCCGAGGTTCTTTACCAGCAGGTAGAAGGGAATCAGACCGCCGCCGAAATACATGGTGAATACCATAAAGCCCATGATCGCGCCGCGGCCGGGCAGCGTTTTGATAAACAGACCGTAGCCCGCCATCAGGCTGACCGTTACGCCCGCCAGCGCGCCAACGCCGGCATAGAAAATGGTGTTGGCATAGCCGAGCCAGATGCGCTGCTCGCCCCATACGTACTCGTAGCCCAGCGTGTGGAAGCCCTTGGGCCAAAGCAGAAGATCGCCGGAGTTTACATATACGGAGTCCGAAACGGATGCGATAACGACGAAATACACGGGGTAAACCATGATTAAGAACAGGATTGATAACAACAGGTAGTTAAAAAAGAGGAAAACCAGATCGCTCTTCGTTTTGCGAATCGCATTTTTACGTGTGCGTGCCATTTCTTTTCCTCCTCTCACCACAGGCTCGTTCCGGTCAGCTTGTCGGCAATTTTGTTTACAAGGACCAGGAGAATAAAGTTGACAACGTTGTTGAACAGACCGATTGCGGAAGAATAGCTGAAGTTCTGATCGATCAGACCCATCTTATAGGTGTAGGTTGCAATAACTTCGGAGGTATCGCCGTTTAATGCGTTCTGCATCAGATAAACCTTTTCAAAGCCTACGCCCATGATGCTTCCGAAGTTCAAAATCAGAAGGATAACCATCGTGGGCATGATGCAGGGAATATCGATGTGGCGCATGCGCTTTAAGATGGTCGCGCCGTCGATGATCGCCGCCTCATGCAGCTCGGGGCTTACGGAGGACAGCGCCGCAACGTAGATGATCGCGCCCCAGCCTACGCCCTGCCATACGCCCGACCACACGTATACATGGCGGAAGTATTCGGGCTTACCCATGAAGTAGACGGTGTTTCCCGTAAAGAACTTGATGATGGTATTGACAAAACCGTTCTGAGGCGAAAGGAACGCAACCACCATACCGACCATAACAACCGTTGATATGAAGTGCGGAAGATACGAGGCCGTCTGAATCACGCGCTTGAACTTGTCCGCCGCGTAGTTCAGCATCAGCGCCAGAACAATCGGCATCGGGAATCCGGCGACAAGACTGTAAACGCTCAGAATCAAAGTGTTGGGCAGGATCTTTCCAAACATTCTGGACTGGAAGAAACGCTGGAACCAGTCCAATCCGACCCATTCGCTTCCGGTGATGCCTTCAATGATGGTGTAATCTCTGAACGCAATCTGAATGCCGTACATCGGACCATAGCAGAATATTGCAATGTACAAAACAGCAGGCGCTAAAAACAGATATACTACCCAGTGCTCAAGAATCCGTTTCAAAAGGCTTTTTTTGTGAACCTTCATGTTTTCCATGCCTTTTGCTTCACTCCTTTTCAGAAAAATGTCAACACCGTATCGAAAAGCACGTTTCGGGGAACGGAAATCCGATGAAGCAGCCTCCGCCTTTAGCGCCGCATAGGCTATCCGTATGTTATGTTTTTATTATATCCAATTCTACCTCAAATGTTAATGAACAATCCTGCTATTATACTGTACAAACCTGTCAAATGATTCATAAAATTAGTTGCTTTTTTATCTCAATCTATTAAAGTGTGTTCAAGGTGAAAACTGCACAATAAAAAACGCACACGAATTCTTATATGAAAAGAGCTTATGCAAAATCCACGTTTTTGCATAAACCCTTTTCATAATCAGATATTCAGCTCCCAGTTAGGGCCGGTGATGCCGGGAAACGCGCCGTTTGCAGCGTTTTTAGAATCCACATGCGCGGTCAGCCATTTTCCAACCGCCCAGAGAAGCTTCTCTTCACCAGCCGCCTCGGTATTCACCGCGTCAAGCGCGCCGTTCACGCCGTCCTCCAGCACGACAAGGCAGTTAAAGCCATTTTCCTGCGTGCGGCAGGGCGCGTAGTGCATAACCAGAGGAAATACCTCGACAACCGTCATCGGCGGCAGGTAAAAAGCGACGACTTCATTGGAATCAAGGTATCCGTCGTGAAGCTGGCAGGGAAGCGCGAGCATAAGAACGCAGCCGGTGGTTGAAAAATTCACTTCGCTGCACTTGTGATATTCCATGGCGTTCATGGTAAAGCCGTGGCCGTTGCAGTAGCCGGCTTCAACGGGCATCATGCCGAAGGCGGCTCTTCTGATTTTCGAAACTGCGTCAAGCGAAACCAGCTTTTCGTCATTTGCGCGGTAGGTATTGCCCGTTTCGGGCATGATTGTTCCTTCCATTGCGTTTGCAAGCTCGGAAACATCGCCGATATCAAGAATTCGTCCATAGGGCGCAAATTCAGGATCGGTTACGCTGAAGATCTTCAGTCCCGGATTCTTTTCTCTAAGTTTTTTAAGCATTTCCATCCTATTTCCTCCTTTGTGCCGAAAGCAATTTTGGTAAATGACGTCCGGCTTCATTATACTGTATTTTTTCGTCCGCGAAAACGAGAACATTCTGCTGTAAATGTCCAATCCTGCTGTTTTGCGCCAAAAGCGCATATCGCCGTGCGTTTTCTGCAAGAAAAAATGCGTTTTTTGCGCATTTTCAGCCCTTAAAATGACAGCATTCTCCATTGACATATTTCTTTGGCTGGTGTATTCTGTGTGCAGGAAAGGGAAATCTTAACATTTATTGGCGCAATATCCATTGATTACACTTCTTCACCGGAAGCACAACACCAAAAGGAGGATAATCCATGCTGAACTTTCATGTAAAAATCGGTCTCATTCCCATCCGGCGCGATTGCACGCCTCGTCCCGGCGCATTCAATTGGGAAGTAGCGGAGGAACGCGGCCGCAGCATCGTTAAATACATCAAAGAGCATTATTCCAGCGAGAATGTTTCCTTCACGGATCTGAAGGGTGTAAACGACGTTGAATGCCTGTTCTCCGAAAACGATGTAGAAGCCGTCGTAAACAAAATGCGCGCCGAAAAGGTGGACGGCATTGTCATTATTAACGCCAACTTCGGAAACGAAGAGGTCGCCGCGCTCGTCACCAAGGAGCTGGGCCTTCCCGTGCTTCTGTGGGCGCCGCTGGATACCAGCTACGAGCCCAACGGCGTGCGCTTCACCGACAGCCAGTGCGGCGTATTCGGCGTAAGCCGCCAGCTTCAGCGCAACAATATTCCCTTTACTTATGTGGAATGCTGCAGCGTCGATCACGAAATTTTCGCGCGCGGCATCGACCGCTTCTCCCGCGTCGTGTGCATGGTCAAAAACTTCCGCGGCATGCGCATTCTGCAGGTGGGTCTGCGCCCGAAGCCCTTCTCGAGCGTTATTTTTAACGAGGGCGAACTGATGCAGCGCTTCGGCATCCGCTGTATTCCCCTAAGCATGGCGCAGCTTGCCAGCCGCTACAACAAAATTCTCTTAGAATACGACGACGAGCTTGAAAAAGGCGCGGAGCTTCTCAGATCCCGCTACGAGCTTGATTCGGTTACGGAAGGAAAGCTCAAGAAAATCTACGCCTTCGTAATTCTTTATAAAAATCTTACCGAGGAATTCGGCGTTCAGGCAATTTCCGCCGAATGCTGGTCCAGCATCGAGCTTGCCGTAGACGCAATGCCCTGCATCGCATACGGCATTTTGGCCGATATGGGCTATATCGTCAGCTGCGAAGCGGATATGCACGGCGCAATCACCATGGCGCTTCTCGCCTGCGCGTCTTTTGGAAAGAACCCCTCCTTCTTTGGCGAATTCACCGTCCGCCATCCCGAAAACCGCTGCGCAGAGCTGCTTTGGCATTGCGGCCAGTTCGCCTACAGCCTGAAAAAGCCCGGCGTTACCGCAAAGACCGTCACGCAGCGCCATTGGTTTGAAATCAAAAACAGCACCTACACCCTCGCCCGCATGGATCAGGACGACGGCAAATATATGCTCCTTGCCGGTACCTGCAAAAGCACCGACGGCCCCGAAACCAACGGCACCTATCTGTGGGCGCATTTCGACAATCTGGACGCCTGGGAGCGCAAGCTCATCGAAGGCCCCTACATTCACCACATGGCGGAGGTTGAAGGCGACTACACCGAGGAGCTCAGAGAATTCGTAAAATTCGTCCCGGGCCTCACCCTCGACACCGTAGAATAAGGAGGATCGGGCCATGATTTCGGATCTTAAAAGCGTTTTGGCGTTAGGCGACAAATACGGCTGCGCCATTCCGGCGTTCAACATCTATAACCTTGAAACGCTGATGGGCGTTCGCCTTGCGGCGGAGGAAGCGCACGCGCCCGTAATCATCCAGATGTATTCCCGCCTTTTCGATAATCTGGACGGAAGCCTGCTTGCGCCCGCCATCCTTGAGGCGATAAAACAGCTGAAAACGCCCGCCGCCTTCCACCTCGACCACGGCTCGGGCATCCCGACCGTCATGCGCGCGCTGCGCATGGGCGCAACCGGCATCATGATCGACGCTTCCACGCTGCCGCTTGAGGAAAACATCCAAAAAACGCAGGAAGCCGTTTGTCTGTGCAAAAGCGTAAACGTGCCCGTGGAAGCGGAGCTTGGCCACATCGGCGGCGCAAACGACGAGGTTTTAAGCAACTTTACCGATATCGACGAGGCGGAGCGCTTCGTGCGCGAAACAGGTGTGGACTGCCTTGCCATCATGGTTGGCACAGGACACGGCAGATATGCCAAAACACCCGTTCTTGACATCGAACGCATTCGCACCATCCGCGAAAAGACCGGCGTTCCCATGGTTCTGCATGGCGGCTCCGGCGTTCCCGACGACCAGATTCGCATGGCAATCGAGGCGGGCGTTCGCAAAATCAATTTCGCCACCGACCTTTGCTACGCGTTTATGGATGCGGCATTCGGTTCCAAGCGCAACTTTGCTCCCCTGGATCTTTTCATGCGCGACCCGGTTCAGGCGGCGAAGGAATACGCGCTCAGCAAGATTCGTCTTCTGGGTGCAGACAAAATCGAGTGCTGAAAAACCCCTTCACCCCCCTTCAAAAAACGAGGCTGCTCACCTTCGAGCAGCCTTGTTTTTTCAATTGGAAATCAGTCCTCAGACGCTGTGTTCGACAAGCGGAACTGCTTCGGCGTGCAGCCGACGTATTTTCTGAAAATACGGCTGAAATAGCAGGGATCCTTGAATCCAGACTGCACGGCGACGTCGTTTATGCTTAAGGTCGAATTCAAAAGCGTGTCCTTCGCAGCGTCGATCCGCATGGAAATGATGAACTTATAGGGCGATACGCCTGTATACTGGGTAAACAGATGGGCAAAGCGGCCAAGGCTCAAATTGACGATTCGGGCACAGTGCTCAAGCGAAATATCCTCCTGAAAATGCTCGCTCATGTAGTCAAGCGCGGGCAGAATCGCATTTCTTTCAGGCGAATCCTTCCTGTCCTTGCTTTTGAGAAGCAAGTCAATAATCTGAAGCAGCAGCCCGTTTATGCCCGGCTGAGACACGGGTTTTCTTCCATAGATAACCTTGAGCGGGCGGAACAGCTGCACCATCTGATGAAACAGCACTCTTAGCATGGTGCGGTTTTCAACAGAGCAGATGACATAGCTGTCCGACTTAAACAGCTGCATGGTCTCTTCCATGCCGGTGCCGGTGAAATATACGTAATAAATGACCGGCTCTCCTTCTTGAGAAAAATACGTCACATTTTTCACGCCCGGCATGAAAAGAATGTATTTTCCGGCATTGAGCTGTATGATGTCCGAGCCAAAGCTGACCTCTATCCATCCTTTATCCACATACAGGACTCCATAATCCTTGCGGCCGTCGGGACGCAGCAAAGCAAGATGACTTGGATAATTCTGCCGCACGCCGCAGTTGTTTACCTGTATGGAGTGCACGGCAGGAAAATCCGTCAAATCTCTGTATGGATGCAGATTTCCTGTATGAAGCTTATTTTCTTTCACGGCAAACCTTTTCTCCTATTCATCAGATTTGACAAGCAAATCGAATCATTGATCCTGTTGTCAGAAACTGTTTGCAATTCTTTCCGCAGCAAAAAGGCTGTCTATGAGGGTTTGAGCATTTACGGTATAAGGAAGAGCGCTCAGGCTTCCCTTTTTGCCCACCGTCTGGTCAAAAGCTTTCTGCCAGTCTTCCCGGCTGTATTGGTCCATGCCCATTTCCTTAAGCGAGGTCGGAATGCCTGTAGATTTACAAAAACGATAATAGGACAACTGCTCCTCCTCCGAAGCCCCGATAAACGCAAGCATTGGAAGAACGCCGTACCCTACGCGCAAGCCGTGCGGCAAGGCGTGCATTTTTTCAAAATACAGGAACATTTCATCGAGAATATGCGCATATCCCGTAAGACATATCATATTCAATGGCCCGCAGTTGTGCATAATCATGGACACAACCGTTTCAAACGCGCGATTGATTTTGCCTATCTTCAGCGCCTCAAGCGCGCCCGGAGCCTGCTTTTTAAGAATGTCCACAGAAAGCTGAATGCCTTCCTCCGCAAATACAGGAAGATTTTCCGTGCTTTCCGCCATGCGAAGATTGCACAGAGCTTCGTAATAGGTTGCGGCGATGTCTCCTATGCCGGCTGAGAACATGCGCTTAGGATTATGAATCAGTATTTCCGTATCCACCAGCACCAATTCCGGCGCATTGTCCATTCTCAGATACTTATCGATGTTTTTTCCGTCGGGCGTGTACAAAACGCTCAGCGTGGAAACGCTGGCGTTGGTCGCAGCCAGCGTCGGAACCAGCACAACCTTCACGGGGACATAATGCGTAATTGCGCGCGCAAAATCCTGCGCCTTGCCGCCGCCAACGCCAACGACCGTATCGTAGCCCCCGGCGCGCACCATTTCGGACACCTTTTCGATGTTCTCCTCGGCAACGGGCATTTCGTCAAGATCGAAAAACTCGTATTCAAGATCCCTTCGAAGCTCGTCAAGCCGATCCGTCATCGCGTAATATCTTCTGTACCGGGCGCTGTCAATCGCCAAGGACGCATTCATTAAGCGCTTTGCGGGAAGCTCAAAGCCCTCCCGGATGCGTTTTTCAACGTCTTGTTTCACAGGACCGCAGTTTGTGAGCAAAAGCGCCTTTTTTCCAAAGAGCGAAATATAGTTGGCCAATTCCTTGAGCGCGCCTTCAAACTGAACGTAACGCCTGGCCACATGGTATTCATAATAGCTCACGACGATCTTCTCCTTTATCTGCTGTGTCAGCCGTCAGGCGCGACCCCCGAAAAAGCCGTGGCGATAATGGAATTCTCTTTCATCCAGCTCTTTTGTATCGATTTCGCCGGTTTCAAGGAACTTCATTACATGTTTGGCTGTGGGAATGCCCATGCGCCCGCCCTGACGGGTGCACTTGATGGCGGAAACGGCGGATGAGAATCGAACGGAGGTTTTCACATCCCAGCCCTGCAGATAGCAGTATATGAACGCGCCGTGGAACACGTCGCCCGCGCCGGTGGAGTCAACCGTCTTCACCTTGAAAATCGGCCAGGTGAAAAACTCGTCCCCGTCAAGGCCGAAGCCGCCCTCTGTTCCGAATGTGAACAGAACAACCTCCGGCCCCTGACTGCGCATATAGCGGCAGACGGCCTCGCGGTCGTTTTCATCCAGACCCACATGGGCGCAAATGCCCTTATAATAGGTTTCGGAAGCGATGAAAAAATCATAGTGCTTGTGGTTTTCATACACGTCCGGGCGATAGTAGTTTGCATCAACGCAAACCTTTCCGCCGCTTGCGTGGATCATTTCCGCCGCGCGAACGCAGGCAGGCGTGATCAATCCGCCCAGATGCAGAACCTTTGCAGACTGAATATATTCTTCGTCCAGATCCTCAGGCTGAAGCTGGCGGCAGGTGCCGGAGATGCTCAAAAAGTTCTTTCCGTCGCATCCGCTTTCGGTTACGGCAATTGAAAAATCCGTGCGCGTGCCGGGATCAATCTCGATTCTGGACGTGTCGACATGGTTGAACTTAAAGTCCTCAATATTGGCATATCCGAAAAGGTCGTCGCCCACAACGCCGAGGCATGCCGCCTTCAGACCCAGCGTTCCGCAAGCCGCGAGAGCTGTCGTCACATTTCCGCCGCCCTGAAAGCAATACTCCTTCATGCGCATGTTCTGATTGGTCACGGGAAGCTTGTCAAGATCCACCAGCAAATCCTGCATGGGATTGGCAAGGCCGATAACATCCAGCGTTTTCTCCATCATTTTGCTTCCTCCTTTACGGAATCACAGACAGATATTTGAAATCGAAATATTCCTCCAGCGACCAGAAGGACTTGTCGCAGCCGATGCCCGACTGTTTAACGCCCGAATGCGGAACAAATTCGTTTCCGCCCGCGCCGTTTACAAAGATCTCGCCCGCCTCAAACGCCTGACACGCCTTGGCGATTTCCGGCGCGCGATGGCCAAAGAAATACGCGGACAGTCCGTAAATCGTGTTGTTGGCCTTTTGAAGCGCGTCGTCCAGATCATTAAACGGCTGAACGGGGATCACGGGCCCGAAAATTTCTTCCTTGGAAACGCGCATGTCGTCCGTCACGTCCTTAAGGAGCGCCGGCATGATATAGCTGCCCGCTTCATAGCCCTCGGGAATATAGCCGCCCGAAACAAGCGTCGCGCCGGAGGCTACCGCGTCGTCAATCAGGGAAAGCATTCTGTCGCGCGCGTTTTTGTCGATCATCGGGCAGATCACATAGCCCGGGTCCTTCCACTTGCCGGGAACGATCTGCTTGAGCTGCTCTTTGATTGCCTCGACCAGCGCGGGGTAAACTTTCTCGTTAACATAAATGCGATTGTAGTTTACGCAGGTCTGACCGGCAAAGGTCACCTTTTTGGAAATGATGTTTGCCGCAACAACGTCCACGTCCACGTCGTCCATAACAATTACGGGCGCGTTTCCGCCAAGCTCGAAGGAGAACTTCTTAACGCTGGTCGCTGCCTCGCGCATTACCTGAAGGCCGGTTTCGCTGGAGCCGATGAGCGTAATCATCTTGGGAATGACCGAGCTGTTGAGCGTTTTCGCAACCTCGCCGGACGGGCCGGAGAGAATGTTGATAACGCCCGCGGGGAACCCGATTTTCTCTGCAAGATAGCCGATATACAAAGTTGCCAGCGGCGTCTGGCTGGAGGGTTTTATGATGCATGCGCAGCCGGAAACAACGCTCGGGCACAGCTTGATGCTGGCGTTTCCAAGCGGATAGTTCCATGCGACGTGTCCCACCACAACGCCGATGGGCTGACGCTCAACCAGATGCATGGATGCGCCGGGCGCTTTGTCAAGAACGGGGAAGGACGTGCCCAGCACGCGCTTTACCTCGTCGGAATAGAAGCCGCAGCTGGTGATAAACCAGTCCACGTCGCCTGCGGCGGCGGGATACGGACGGCCGGATTCCTGAGAAACCAATTCAATCAGCTTCTCGCGCTCGCTGATGCACGCCTCGCGAAGCTTGAGCATCCATGCGATGCGCTCGTTGACCGGCGTTTTTGACCAGGTCTTGAATGCGCGCGCCGCCGCTTCAAGCGCCTCTTCCGCCTGCTGCTTGGTGGCCATGTTAAACGATGCGATCACGCTTCCGTCGGCGGGATTGATAACGTCCGTTTTCTTTCCCAATCCGTCAACAAGCTTTCCGTTTATGTATTGCTTGAACATAGGTTTACTCCTTTCCTTCCAGCTTATCAGCCCTCTTTTGATTGCGGAAGCCCTTCAGGCTGCGCGCGCCGATAAAGCGGGCGCTCTTGCCAAGCTCTTCTTCGATTTCAATCAAGCGGTTTGCGCGTGCGCCGATTCCGCATTCGCGGATGGAGCCCGCGTTGATGCCGACGGAATAATCGCCGATGCTGTCGCCCTCTCCGCGGCTGTCGGAGGGCATAATGGAATAGCCGAACTGATAGGCATACTGAATCATATCCAGCGCTTCGGAGATGGTGCCGATCTGGTTTACCTTGAGAAGCACCGTGTTGGCTGCGCCAACCTTGATGCCCTTTTTAATTCTTTCAACATTCGTAGTAAACAGATCGTCTCCGACAATCTGGATGCCGCTGTCCTTTGTGAAGGCGGCGGTGGTTTCATAGTCGTCCTCGTCAAACGGGTCTTCGATAATGCAGAACGGGAACTCGTTAATGATTTTCAGATAGAAATTATAAAGCTCGTCCTTCGTCTTCGGATGCTCGTCAAACAGGCCGTAATATTTATTATCTTCCTTATTATGATACGTATCCGTAGCAACGTCCATCTGGAAGCCTACGCGATCCTCATATCCGGCCTCAACGACGGTTTTATACATTTCTTCCCAGATGTACAGATCGCTTTTGAACACGCCCTTGGGAATCGCAATGAAATCACGCGCATTGGGCGTTCCGCCGAAGCGCTTCTTCATCTTTTCCGCCCAGCGCGTATGGCACTCCCAGCATGCATAGGAGGCTTCCGCAAAGGATTTAAAGCCGAACGCCGTTAAGGACATGGTCGGCTTTCCGCCGGGCGTAGTGATTCCGCCGCCGTAGCGTTCATGACCGCCGGCCATGGCAACGCCGGGCACCGGCAGATACATGGCGTTTGCGCCTCCAATGTGGCGATACAGCGGAATTCCCAGCGCTTTTGCGCCGGCCTTTAAAACAGCGGCCGAAACCGCAGCCGTAGCGTTTCCGCCCAGCTTAAGCTTTGCATCCGGAACAATGGAAAGAAGCGCCTGGTCAACCTCTCCCTGCTTTGACGCATCCATGCCCCTAAGCGCGGGCGCGATGATATTATTTACATTATTGACAGCGCCCATGACGCCCTTTCCGTGGAATCGGTCGCCGCCGTCAAAGCAGAACTTAATTTCATGGGTACCCATCGAAACGCCGGAGGTACACATGGCGCGGCCCACAGCGCCATTCTCCGTAGTAACAATCGCCTCAACGCCCGGCATGCCTCTGTTTGTATAAACCTGATGAGCACGTATGGAAATAATCTCTGTTCCCGTCATAAGCTCAACCTTTCTTGTTTCTATATAAATGGTATCCCAGTAAATCTTTTTATTGAATCAGTATGATTCCAAGATCCAGCGCAGACACGCCGACTTCGGCGTCAACGCCGCATCCGAGCCGCCAAAGGGGCTCCGACGTCGCGTGCGTTTTCAGCGTCTCCCATAGATCAATGCCCTGCGCCTTGGCGGCGGAAAGCGTTTCGCCGTCCACAATCGCGCCGGCCAGACATTCGGGCGCGCCCGGATAGCTGAAGCCGCCCGGGCCGTCGGTTCCGTCCGTATCCACAGCGCCGAAAACAATGCGCTTGCTGCCGGAAATCTTGATCGCCGCCGCGGTGCAGTATTCCTGATTGCGCCCGCCGACGCCTGTTTCCGCGCCGACGGTTACAATGTTCTCGCCCGAGGTCATCAAAACCACCGGCGCTTCAAACGGCTCGCCGATGCGCTCTGCATTCAGCGCCATGAGGCCGTTTACATAGCCAGCCTCCCGCGCCTCCGCAGACATATACTCGTTCAGCATAAGGCACTTGTATCCAAGCTCCTTTGCCTTTTGGCGCACGGCGGGATAAACCGTCGTATCCTTAAAGATCAAACCGAAAAAGCGATCGTTCAGCTTTTCAAACTCGTCGATTGACATGTTCTCATCTTCAATCGTTCCGTTCATCAGATGGTTTTTGATCGATTCCGGCGTTTCTTCCCAAGCGTCCCATTTTTTGATCACATTGATTGCGTCCTTATAGGTAGCGGCTGTCGCCACGCTCGGGAAAAAGTTGTTCACCTTAAGCATCTCAAAATATTTCATTCTGGTGACGGGGCTGTTCAGCTTGGACGGATCCGCCGTCGTCATGTGAACCATCGTCGCAGGCTTGAAAAGGCGCGTGATCCGGCCGCCCTTGAAGCGGTCAATATGCGTGCGCACATGATTTAAGTCGCTGGTCGGCACGCCCTTTTCAATCTGCATCATGTGCGTAAACCGGGCGATATCATCAAGCGTGATATCCCCGGCGGGATATGTCATAAGCGAACCGCAGCCGCTTCCGCTTATGACAAACACAAGATCCCGCGCAGAAATATCCTTTGCAAGAGCTTCTATTTTCCTGCAGCCCTCTACGCAGCATTCGTCCGGCACGGGATGCCCGGCCAGCGTAACGCCGATTTTTTTCAGGATGATTTCCTCGCCATGCTTTGAAATCACGTGACCTGCGGTCAGAACGTCGCCCAACGCCTCTTCCATCGCAAGCGCCGCGCGCTGAACGCCCTTCGCCGCTCCGATGACAAACACGCGGTCATAATCCTTTAAATCATATACCGCTTTTCCCGCGTGCGGATCGCCGATCATTTCGTAGCCGCGGTCGTCCAGTATGATTTTATTGTCGATAACCTTGACAAACTGCTTCACCCGAAAATAGGGATCCAGCGCGTCCAAACCGGCGTCCAAAAGCTCCGCAACAATTTCGCGGCCCGCCTTGTTCCCGTGATTTGTGAGCATTGCCTTATTCTTGATTCTCATACGGTTCCCTCATTACAATCCGCTTACGGATCAATATGGTGATATCTGTTTAATCAGAATGTCGTATGATCCGGATCCGGCGCTTCTCCGCAAACGTTTTTAAGCGACGAAATCAGATTTACGTCCTCCTCCGCGAGCGCAAAATCGAAAATATTCAGATTTTCGCGGATGCGCTTGGGATTGCTGGATTTGGGCAGGGAAACGAAGCCCATCTGAAGACACCATCTTAAGCAAATCTGCCCGACGGATTTTCCGTATTTTTCGGAAAGCGCTTTCATCTGGGGAACATCAAAGATCGTTCCGGTGCCGAACGGGCTGTACGCTTCCACAACAATGCCCTTTTCCCTGCAGTATGAAACGGCTTCCTCCTGCGTAATGCCGGGGCACAGCTTCAGCTGGTTTACCATCGGCAAGAATTCCGCCGTTTCCATCAGCATGTCGATGTGGTGCGGCATGAAATTGCTTACGCCGATGGCGCGGATGCGGCCGTCCTTGTATAATTTTTCAAACGCCTTCCATGTATCGGTGGTCGCCTGCTTCCAGACGGTTCTGAACTGAAGCGGGTTCGGCCAATGAATCAGATAAAGATCGAGATAATCGGTGCCAAGCTTTCTGAGCGTGCCCTCGAAGGCTTCCAGCGTCGCCTGATAGCCATGGCAGGCATTGCGAAGCTTGCTGGTGATAAACACGTCTTCTCTTTTCATGCCGATTTCGCGCAGCGCGCGTCCGACGCTTGCTTCATTTCCATATGCGGCAGCCGTATCAATCAGGCGATAGCCGCTTTCAAACGCGCTCTTAATCGCAGCGCAGGTGGTGTCTCCATCCGTTTGCCAGGTGCCAAGACCGATCAAGGGAATTTCGACGCCGTTGTAAAGAGTCATTTTATCGTTCATTGCGCCCATATTCTCCTCCATATTCATATCGTTTCGTGATTCTATATGCATTACTTACGGGTTTTCGCGTTGCGCATATCCTGAACGCGCATGACAGACTCGCGCATATTGCGGGCAATCTGCTCGAAATCGCGGTTCTTGAGCGCGTCGTGATCCTGGAACATCCAGTCGCCGCCGGCTGCAAGGGTTGCCGGGAAATCTACCAAGGGCAGGAAGTTGTCGCTGTTCAGAGCGCCGGTTACAACATAGCGCATCTGCGGGAAGGGGCCGCCCATATACTGGCCCAGCGTGGCGGTGCCGCCCATCTGGAATACGGGGAAGAACTTAACTGCGGTAAGGCCATAGCTGATGGCCTTCATGATTTCCGTAGGCGTTACGCAGCCCGGAAGAACCATAACGTTTCTTTTGAGGCACAGTTCAACCGTCTTTTCTTCAAAGCCAGGCATTACGATAAACTTCGCGCCCAGATCAATCATTTTGTCGGCCTGATCGGCGCTGAGCACCGTTCCTGCGCCGATGTAAAGCTCCGGAACTTCCTTTGCGATATTCGCAAGGTTCTGTACGGAGGTTTCGTTCTTCATCAGGATTTCCATCACGGGAAGACCGCCTGCAACCAGCGCTTTTGCCGCGTCAACGGCGCAATCGGGTTCGGCAGAGGCGAGAATGGGGCAGATGCCGGTCAGCTTCAAGAGGTTCTCAATTTCCTTTTTCATGGTTCTTTCCTCCTATTAAATTACTTTATTTAAGGCTTCTTATCTCTTAAGACAGCCATTCAATTTGAAGTCCGTTCTTTTCAGAAAGGGTTTTTAGGCTATCCGCCATGGCGTCCGGAATTTCGATCCATCCGTTCTTCATAGCGGCGTCATACTTATCCCAATCCATTTCGCCGGGCAGATAAATGCGCTGGGCGCCGACGGCCTTTTTCGCCGCGTGGATTTCATCCGCAAGCGCCTGCATACGCGCTTCGAACAGATCCATCGGAATCATCTTGCTCACATCGACGGCAATAAACGCATGACCCGCATTGTTGTTGGTCGCCGGATCAAGGTTCCAGCTTCTTACCTGGCTGAGCATGCCCGCGCCCGTCATAACGGCGGCCAGAATTTCAACAAGCACGGCAAGACCATAGCCCTTATGCGCCGCCATCGGAGCCAGAGAAGAGTGCGCCGGGAACGTGGTGGGATCCGTGATTCCCTTTCCATCTTCATCCACAAGGCAGCCGGGAGGCAGCGTTTCGCCCTTTTCCTTTGCCATAATTACCTTTAAAGCAGCAACATTGCTAAGCGCAATATCGAGGAACACAGAACGCCCGCCGGCCATGGGAACGGCATAGGCCAAGGGATTGCTGCCCACAGAAACGCCGCAGCCGTTGGGAACCGCCATGATGGGATCGGTGTTGCTGACGGCAATTCCGATCATGCCGGCTTTTGCCGCAAGGTTGGCATAATAGCCAGCCGCGCCGAAATGGCAGCTGTTTTTAACGCCCACATAGGCAATGCCGCACATTTTCGCCTTTTCAATGGCTAAATTCATCGCTTTGCATGAAGTTACCATGCCCATTGCGTTTTTGCCGTCGATCATCGCCCACGCCGGACCTTCGCAGACAATCTCAGGTACAGCCTTGGGATCCAGACCGCCCGCCTGAAGCTTTGTTGCGTAGCCAAGCAAATTCTTGTTTCCATGCGTCATAACGCCAAACGCATCCGTACCGGTCAGAACGTCGGCTACTACCGCCGCATCCTGCGCGCTCAGACCGCTTGCCAGCATAGAATCTTCAGCAAATTTGCGCAATACATCCAGCTGTACTCTTTTCATATTCTTGTCCTCCCTTTCTTAGCAGAACCGTTTATGCGCACTTCGCGCCTTAATTATATGATAACAGAAATGATTTCAAATTCACAGTAACATAGTTGCTGCATATTTGGACTATTCTGCTAAAATTTCACATATAATTATCATCACTCCGTCCTCATGGTAAAAGCACGACTTTTCAGCCGTTTTTTCGTCAAAACACGGGACGCAAAACCCGTCTCCTACCGTCAAAGCATACTTTGATCTCGCAGAAGACGGGTCTTATATCCCGATGTTTCTTATGTTGAATGACGCTGCCGAAAAACGCTATTGTTCCTCCACAATCGGATAAACGTCGAAGGGTTCGTCGTGAATGTCCATATAGGCGCGATACTCATGCCTGTTGTCGTTTTTAAGCTTTAAAGCAACCGTCGATACATAGGCGTCCACGCGCTTAACCGGCGTAAACCATTCCTCCGGCTTGTCGGGATCAAACTGAACGGTAAGCGGATTGGGCGCGCCCATTGCGGCAAACAGCATCGGGCCATACTCTACGGCATAGCGCTCCTTGCCGCGGATTTCTTCGCCGCCGGTATAACGGGTGATTTTGAATCGGAAGGGGAAATCAAATGTGAACTGCGCGCCGGCGGTTACGTTTTCGCGCGCCTCGTAATAAGACTTTCCGTCCTCGCATGCCCAGCGCGGCACGCGCATTTTCAGCGTAAACGGCTTTTCCGCCGCCGTAACCTTCACTTTTACCCTGCCGTTTTCCGGAAGCCCTGAGGTCACCGTCAGCTTTACGCCGTTGGGAAGCTCCGCCTCACTGTTTGCATAGATATCCACATATACGCTTTCATCAGTATAAGTATACAAAAACTGAGGCATCAGTCCCACTAAGCGAGTGCCGAGAGCAGCGCAGCAGGTAGCCCGATCCAAATAGCGGTAGTCCTTCGTGCGCTGCAAATAATTCAGATAATGAAATCCCCGATCCTCTACCTGAGATGCAAACAGCACATTATAGAGCGAATTTTCCATTTCATCCACATAATGCGCATTGTCCGGCTCCAGAAGATGCATGCGCTGATTCAAAAGCACCCAGAAATTGGTGGAACACAGTTCATTATATTTATGCCCGGGGCTAAGCCAGTTGCAGCCGGGCCAGTAAGTGTCAAATTCGCACATATTGATGCCGCCGCCGACATGCTGCCATTTATCCTCATACATCCTAAGGGCGGATTTGACTGCATCCAGATAAATTTTTTCCCCCGTCGCCCTGTAAAGATCCAGATATCCCTCAAGCGTGGTAAGGAGCGTCGAGTGAGGATGATTGCCGGGATGATCGTAAATCGCACGATGGTCGCCCGCAATCACCTGCTTAAGCCACCACGTTTCCTGATAATGATCGACAGCCACCTGAATATCGTCCCATTTTCCATTGGGCGCATCATACATGCGTGTGTTGGCAAGAATGCCCTGAAAGCCAAGATTCAGATCCTTGACATAGGGAAGGACATTTGAGTGATTGAAATAATCCGCCATATCGCGAGCCAGCTCAAACGCACGCGCTTCTCCGGCATATCCGGCATCCAGCAGTCCAAATGTAATCCACGCGCGGGTATAGTTGGGATATTCCTTCGTATCAAACTGCTCGCGCGGGATGGGGATAATAAAGCCGTCGTCGTCGCGGCAATCTTCCATTTCCTGAATCACCGCCCTGCACATTGCGCGCAGCTGCTCATCATCCCGCCACAAAAGCGTCGTTCCCGCGCCCATCAGAAATTCGCCGGCCGTCTGTCCCTTCAAATTGTTTTCAAAATGACCCGCATCCCCGGCATAAGGCGCACCCGGCGCATCCTTTCCCTTGTGAACGCGATACCAGTACAGCATACGATCCAAATCAAAGCCCTTCAAAAACCGAATGTTATTCTCAAACACGCGGGCATAGCGGCCGCCCGTCAAACGAACGCCGCCCATAAGCGTCTTAAGCCGATATTCCACCGCATGCTTTGCCATAAATACATCCTCCCGGTTCGCCTTTTAATCGCCGCGCCAATTCATTTTCCTTTTTCGCAGCTCTATTTTACCACACCGTGCAAAAGCATTTCAAGCATTAGCTACAGGAAATAGAGCATGACGAACGCATGCCATACTGCCGCCATATGGCGGCGTGGCTTCCGCATGAGAAGCAGTATAATCAAATATTCGACAATCTAAAAGCTTTGTGCATATAAAAATCGTCCAAACATTCACTAAAACGCGTAAATATAACATCCTAATGATATAATTAACTAAATCCATTGATAAAAGCACATTTTAATGATATAATATAAGCAGGAGGGATCGAAATGAGCAAAGAACAGATACTATATCACGGCTCTCTTTACCAGATTGAGCAGCCGCAATTGGGCTTGGGCAAACCCAATAACGATTATGGCCCCGGCTTTTACTGCACGGCTCATCATGACCTTGCCTGCGAATGGGCTTCCAAATCTCAGGGGATTGACGGCTTCGTCAACGAGTATGCTCTGGATATGACGGATCTGAAGGTGCTGGATCTTGGCAAGTACACCATTCTGCATTGGATGGCGCTCCTGCTTCGCAACCGGACATTCACGCTGACTACGCCCATCAGCATTCAAGCCAAGGAATACCTTCTTCAGAATTTCAGCATTGACTTGTCCGAATACGATGTTGTGAAAGGCTATCGCGCAGACGATTCCTATTTTTCTTTTGCTGAAGATTTTCTCAATAACGCGATTTCACTCAGGCATCTGTCCTCCGCAATGCATCTGGGAGAACCGGGCATCCAGTATGTTCTGGTTTCTCAGAAGGCTTTTGATGCAATCCGATTCCGTCAGGCAAAGCCTGTGGACAATTCAATATACTTTCCTCAATTTACCAAGCGTGATCTGAAAGCAAGAATGAGCTATAAGGACAGCAAAGTGAGTTTGCTTCTTGATCCCAGTGAACTCTATGTTCTAGACATCATTAGAGGGGGCATGAAGGATGGAGATCCGCGCTTATCATGAGTTGTATCTGCCAAATGCAATGAACACATTGGCAACCATGCTTGACTACGCGGTCAATGTATGTCGGGAAGAAATCGATACTTTCTTTCATGCATTCCTTTGGTCGCCTGTTTCGGCGCAGTTTGAAACAGGCAGTCCGGCGGTAATCACGGGTAAGACAGGCGTAGATCTTTATCGGATGGTACGCTTTAATTATTATGGCACTCTGCCCGAATATATTGCGATGGACAGATCACCCGAATACTGGGTTGGATGGTCGCTTGCCTATTATCAGTGGTATTCCAACCGCACCTTCCGTGAAATCATTGCAGTCGTTCGTCCAAGTGAAATGCGCGCCTGGTATCCCACGCTGCATGAAGCGGACCGGATGCGCTTTGTGGAAGAAATGGACCGCAGGATGATGAAAAGGCCCACCAATCTTGAAATTCTGCGCAACAAAGCGAATTTATCTCAAGCGCATCTGGCAAATCTCAGCGGAGTTTCTCTTCGCTCTATACAGATGTATGAGCAGCGCCGAAACGATATTTCAAGGGCGCAATTCAACACCTTAAATGCATTGGCGCGGGTACTTGGATGCAGCATCTATGATCTGATGGACAGTACTACTACACTATATCAAAGCAACCAGCCTGCAGAAAACACCTTTGTCCAGACGCTGAATGAACGGATGCAGAAAAATCTTGAAGAGCGGGAACGCCTGTTTCAGGAAAGAAGACAGCTTATGGAAAGGCTTGATGCATACCGCTACGGATACATGAGCCAGCTTCCCTGTCAGCAGTCTTATAGGCAAGGATGTTATGTTCAACCACAGCAATTTATTGATAATTGGGATCAATACTGGACAAATATCCTGAATCAGCAGGCAGCCGCAGAAAATATGTGCCGCCGTGCCCAGGAAGAAGCGCAAAAAATCGCGCGCAATCTCATTAAAGAAGCAGGAAGTCAAGTTGTTGACGCGCTCAACAATCCCACTGCATCACTGGTGTACGATTCCTTGTGTTTGCTGTCGGCAAACAACCTGTTTGAAGCAACAGAGAAGGCAATCAAGGTTGTACAAGACATAATGAAGATGGGACGAAATGGAAAGTAGGGAATCGATAACCACTGAAACTAAATACAAAGGGGCTGTTGCAGATTTTTTCCTTCTGCAACAGCCCTTCAATATAAATCCATCAGAAATCAATGCTGATTTTTAGTGCGGCTACGTTGATGGATTTCGCCACAATATCCGCAATTGCTTTCGCAATATCCCCATGGTGCATCCTTTCCCCGTTGAAATAGGTCTCAAATTCCACGATCAGTTTCTCACGAAATTCTGTCAGATAATCCGCGATCAGCTGCGGAACCGCTGTGTGGACATACTTCTCCATCGCCGCAAAATATTCATATACATGCTGTTCGTGAATGCTGTCTTTTGCTGCGCATGCCATATGCGTGATTTCACCCATCACGCAATCCAAACCTTTGTAATTTGCCATAATATTCCTCCTTGCCCCGGTACTTCCCACAAAAAGAAGCACAGGATCATAAATCTAAATAGTAATAATTGAAACGACGCGCTTCAGACAATCCCCTGAAGTGCGTCAAAAATTTCCACCGCGCGGTCAAGGCGCATAGGTTCATGTTCCATAAAGTACAATATCAACCGATCCATATTCTCCGGCGAAAAACGCATCGCGCCGCTGTTCCATTTATATAGGGTATTCAAGTTTATCCCCGCCTTCTCCGAAACCTCTTTTATGCTGCTGCCCTCGAGGTCGAACGCTGTGCGGAGGATGGATTCGAGCTGAGTAAATGTGTGAATTTTCATGGGATCACCTCCTGTAGGATAAGTAAAATGTTAGGAGCGATATTCAGATTTTTTCTTCTCAAATACAAAAAACTTGTCTATCGTTCTTATACCACGATATTTCTTACAAATTATTCCTTGACACTTGTGATTTGCTCTTGATAAATCATTTAACAAAAACTATAATATCATTAGAAGTGTACCTATCGGAAGGGGAAATACAGCGTGACTCCTGAACAAAAAGCTAGAGAAATCATCGACAAAAAACTGGTACAATCCGGATGGATCGTCCAGGATATGAAGCAGCTCAATCTCTTTGCTGGATTGGGCGTTGCAGTGCGTGAATTCCCCACTAGCACTGGTCCTGTAGACTATGCACTGTTCGTTGAGGGTACACCTGTTGGTATTATTGAAGCTAAGAAAGATGAGATAGGAGAAAACATTACCGCTGTAGAAGGTCAATCCAACCGCTATGTGAACAGCACTTTTAAGTGGATCAAGGGAGACTATCGTATCCGTTTCGTTTATGAAGCCACCGGCAAACTGACTCGTTTCACGGATTATAACGATATCAAGTATCGTTCCCGCACTATCTTTTCTTTCCACCAACCTCAAGAACTGCAGCGACTTATGAAGCAACCGGTAACCATTCGTAATCGCATGAAGCAGTTCCCTGATTTTGACACCACCGGCTTCCGTAAATGTCAGATTACAGCCATCGGTAAGCTTGAGGAATCTTTTGCAGCCAACAAACCAAAAGCACTGATTCAGATGGCTACTGGCGCAGGCAAGACCTTCACAGCTATTACCACCGTTTATCGCCTTCTGAAGCATACAGGCGTAAATCGTGTATTGTTCTTAGTAGATACAAAAGGCTTGGGCGAACAGGCAGAACGTGAGTTTCTGGCCTATCGTCCAAATGACGATAACCGTTCTTTCTCTGAATTATATGGTGTACATCGTCTGAAATCTTCCTTTATTCCGGCAGATGTACAGGTTTGTATCAGTACCATTCAGCGTATGTATTCTATCCTTCAGGGTGAAGAACTCGATGAATCCACCGAGGAAGAATCTTTCCATGAAAATTCATCCATAGATAAACAACCTCCCAAGGAAGTTGTTTACAACCCCAAATATCCTCCCGAATTTTTCGATGTGATCATCATCGACGAGTGCCATAGATCAATTTATAATGTTTGGAAGCAGGTGTTGGAATATTTTGATGCTTTCCAAATTGGTTTGACTGCAACTCCTGACAAGCGAACCTTTGCATTCTTTGATCAGAATATCGTCAGCGAATATCCCAGAGAGCAAGCTATCATTGATGGTGTTAATGTAGGTGAGGACATCTTCTTGATCGAAACGGAAGTGGGCAAACAAGGCGGTACAATCCTCAAGCAAATGGTAGAATACCGCAATCGCCTTTCCAGAGAAAAGCGTTGGGCGCAGTTGGATGAAGATGTGGATTACCGCCCTTCTCAGCTTGATCGGGACATTGTGAACCCCAGTCAGATTCGTACTGTTATCCGTACCTTTAAAGATGCGCTTTATACGTCGCTGTTCCCTCGACGCAAAGAAGTTCCCAAGACGCTGATTTTCGCCAAGACCGATAGTCATGCCAACGATATTATCCAGATTGTCCGCGAGGAATTTAGCGAGGGAAATGAATTTTGCAAGAAGGTTACTTATAATGCGGAGAATCCGGAATCTGTATTGAGTTCTTTCCGGAATGACTACTATCCCAGAATTGCCGTTACCGTTGACATGATCGCTACAGGCACGGATGTGAAGCCTATTGAGTGCTTGATTTTCATGCGTGATGTGCGCAGTAAGAACTACTTTGAACAGATGAAGGGCCGCGGCACACGCACTCTGGACAAGGATGACCTGCAAAAGGTTTCTCCCTCCGCTACCGAAAACAAAGACCATTTTGTTATCGTAGATGCTGTGGGCGTTACGAAGTCCAAGAAATCCGATACTCGCACTTTGGAGCGCAAGCCCTCTGTCAGTTTGAAAGAACTGATGATGAATGTAGCGCTGGGGGCAAGGGACGAAGATACCCTGACTTCACTTGCCAGTCGCATAATTCGTCTGAATAGTCAAATGACAGGGGCTGAGAAAAAAGCCTTCACTGAAACGGTAGGCATTCCTGCTGGCTCTCTCGCAGAGAATCTGCTGAATGCTTTTGACGAAGATGTTCTCACATCAAAAGCAAGGGTACAGTTTGCTTGTGATGATCCTACGCCGGAACAATATACACAGGTACAGAAAGATAGCATCACTGAGGCTGTGAAACCCTTCCACGATCCGGAAGTCCGTAACTTCATCGAGAATATCCGCCGGAGCCATGAGCAGATCATCGATAATACGAACATCGACACAGCAGTCTTCGTAGGCTATGACACACAGCAGGAAGCGAATGCTGACCGGGTAATTCAAACCTTCCGGGAGTTCATCGAAGCCAATAAGGATGAAATTACTGCTCTACGTATTATCTATAGCCAGACCTATAAAGATCGTCCCATGGTAATCGCAAAGCTGAAAGCGCTCTATGAGAAGCTCAAAACTCAGGGCGTAACCATCGACCGGTTGTGGGATTGCTATGCCATCAAGAAGCCGGACAAAGTGCGAGGAAAGTCCACTATGCACCAGTTGGCGGATTTGATTGCGATCATTCGTTTTGAAATGGGCTATGGCGATAACCTGCAGCCCTTTGCAGAGACGGTAAACTATAACTTCATGCGCTGGACGCTCAAACGTAACGCTGGTGCTGTGCATTTTACTGAGGAACAGATGGAATGGCTCCGCCTGATCAAGGATCATATTGCTGTGTCGCTCAGCATTGAGCCCGAAGATCTGGATCTGAACCCCTTTGACCGCAAGGGTGGTTTGGGCCGGTTCTATGAAGTGTTCGGTGCGCAATATGAAGCGATTCTGGCGGAAATGAATATTGAATTGGTAGCTTAAACAAAGGAGGGGTAGATATGAAGTTTGATTTTGCAGTTCCCATGACGTTCTATGAGTTGTTGGCAATTGTACTGGCTGCAGTAGCTATCATCATTCCTATCGTGCAAGCAATATGGAAACGATGGATCATTGCGCCTAAATTGAACTTCCTTCCTACCGGGCGAGTTACACTATTCTTTAATCAAAGCGGTTCATATCTTCGAGTTGACGGTGTATATGAAGCTCAGAATAAACCTATTGCCGTTAAGAATATATCCATAAAAGTCACTCGTAAAAAAGATGATCAAAAGCTGAACCTGTCTTGGTCAAGCTTTATTTCGCCTGTAAATCAAAGTATGGTCGGTAATTATCTGCAAACAACAGAGTCAGCTCATCCCTTTAGAATTGAAGCAGACAGTATCATGAGTGCTTTTACAGAATTCGGCGACTCTTTTGACTCCTTTGGTAAGACATTTAGAGCGAATACTGCTGCATTGTTCAAGCAGATTCCCGGCATCAGGATGGTAAATAATACTTATGAGGAAGCACTGCAGCAGTACAAAGCATCTCCCGATTACACTACTGCTCGTACTCGTCTCGAGAAAGAATTCTTTTGGGAAATCGGCAAGTATAGTCTTGAAATCACCGCAGAATTCGGAGAGAAGCGCAAGGTTTTTCAGTATGAGATTTCTGTAGGTGAGTATGAACATAATCGTCTTGCAGAGAACGTCGATGAAGCTCTTTTGTCTCCTTTGAAAAGTGCGTATGGAGTCACATGGGATTATCATGCGGCTTATGTAGAATTGCATGCTACAGAAAAATGAGAGTGCAGTGAATGGAATGGAAAACTGAAGCTTTGGGAGATATTGCCTTTATGACAAGCGGCGGTACTCCCAGTAAAAAGCATCCTGAATATTATGAGAATGGTACAATACCATGGGTTCGTTCTGGCGAACTTGAAAATGGAGCTATTCGAGATACGGAGATAAAAATTACTCCGGCTGGTTTAGACAGCTCCAGTGCAAAAATATTCCCCAAAGGGACGTTGCTGATTGCTCTGTATGGAGCAACCATCGGAAAACTGGCTTATTTGGATATTGATGCCTGTACGAATCAGGCAGTATGTGGTATTTTTGAAAATGATAAAGTTTCTTTGAAATACCTCTATTATTTCTTGCTTTTTCATCGTCCTGATCTTGTAAAACAGGGAATTGGCGGAGCACAGCCAAATATCAGCCAAACAATTCTCAAGAAATTGTTAGTGTCATATCCTGTCGATAAAGTTGAACAACATCGCATCGTTGCCCGAATTGAGGAACTGTTCTCCGAACTGGACAACGGCGTGGAAACCTTGCAGAAAACAAAGCAGCAGTTGGCGGTGTACCGGCAGGCAGTTTATAGTTCTGTTTTCACTGATGATTTGCCCATGCATGTGATTACGGAATATTTTGATATTTCTGGTGGTCTAACCAAAAATTCCAAGCGTAATGAATTGGCTATCAAAATGCCTTATCTTCGTGTCGCCAATGTGTACTATAATCAACTTGATTTATCAGAAATCAAATACATTGGCGTAACTGAGGAGGAGATAGAACGCTGCACACTTGAAAAAGATGACCTAATGTTCGTGGAAGGCAACGGAAGCAAGAGTCAGATTGGACGAGTCGCTATTTGGGATGGTAGCATTGACTACTGTTTGCATCAAAATCACCTGATCAAAGGACGTCCAAACGGTAAAATGCTTCCTAAATATGCTCTGTATTACCTTATTTCCTCTGGTGGAAGAAAACAGATTACAGAAGTAGCCAAATCAACTTCCGGCCTGTACACGCTTAGCACTAACAAGATTCGAGAGTTGTACATACCGTATTGCGATCTGAAACAGCAGCAAGCAATGGTTGATAGAATTGAATTGCGTTTAGATGAGTGTACTCACATTGAACAAACAGTTCAACTTGCATTACAGCAAGCAGAAGCCATGCGACAGAGTATTTTGAAACAGGCATTTGAAGGGAGATTATAATATTGTCGTTCATTATCACGGTCTATACCAATGAGGGAATAATTATGGCCAGCGATAGTCGTACCACTTATACTACGACTAACACTTTATCAAATGGAACAGTTGAAAAGAACATCGGAGTACAACTTACTGATACCACATACAAGACATTTGTTTGTAATGAGAGGATCGGGCTTTCAACTTGTGGAACATCTTCAATCAACAATATGCCTATTGCTGGTTTTATAGAAGAGTTTATTTCCATGAAAGTAACACCTGATAGCTCTGTAGAACAGATATCGCAAGATTTGATTGTTTATTTTTCTCAATACACCCCGATCCCTAATACCCATTTTATCGTTGCTGGTTACAACAAAGATGATAACAAACAGCATCTTGCACGAGTCTACGTTGCTACGAAACAAGTATTAACCGAAAACACAGATGATCCGGGAGCAATTTGGGATGGAGAAATTGATGTACTACTAAGACTTATTAAGTCGGTAGCAATAAAGCAAACGGATGGAACATATAAAGATTTGAAATACTACAATATAGGCTTTAATTTCTTTACCCTACAAGATGCGATTGACTTTGCAAAGTATGCAGTTGATAGCACAATCAAGACTATGTTTTTTCAAGATCGCATTAAAACTGTTGGTGGTTCCATTGATATTCTTGCAATTAAACCAAATGGTGCATTCTGGATCCAACATAAAGAATTGCATGCTTAAAGGAGATTCCAATGCCTGAACAAACATCCTCCATCATCTCCAAAGTCTGGAGCCTGTGCAATCCTCTCCGGGATGACGGCGTTTCGTATGGAGATTATCTGGAACAGCTTACATACCTCATCTTTCTGAAAATGTCCGATGAGTATTCCAAGCCGCCCTATAAGAAAGAAACCGGTATTCCTGTAGGCTATACATGGCAGGATATGAATGCCCTCAAAGGTGCGGAGCTGGAAGAACAATATAAGGATACACTGGAAAAACTGGGCGAGCAGAGCGGTCTGTTGGGTCAGATTTTTAAGCAGGCCACCAACAAGATCAGCAATGCCGCCATCCTCTATCGGGTGGTGCAGATGATCGACAAGGAAAAGTGGGTTTCCATGTCCTCCGACGTCAAGGGTGAGATCTACGAAGGCCTGCTGCAGAAGAACGCAGAGGATATCAAGTCCGGTGCAGGTCAGTACTTCACGCCTCGCCCGCTGATCAAGGCCATGGTCAAGTGCCTTCGTCCTGAACCGGGCAAGACCATCGCCGATCCTTGCTGCGGCAGCGGCGGCTTTTTCCTTGCGGCGCAGGAATTCCTCACCGATCCCAACAATTACACCCTCAGCCGTGAAGACAAGCAGTTTCTGAAAAACGATACCTTCTATGGCAACGAGTTGGTCAGAAACACCTTTAAGATGGCGCTGATGAACCTGTATCTGCACAATATTGGCGACATCTATGGCAAGGTGCCTGTTACTATCGGAGACGCTCTGCTGAGTGATCCTGGCTATCGAGTGGACTATGTGCTGACTAACCCGCCGTTTGGCAAAAAATCCTCTATTTCCGTCACCAATGAGGAGGGAGAAGAGGAAGACGAAGAACTTGTCTACAATCGTCAGGACTTCTGGACGACCAGCTCCAACAAGCAGCTCAATTTCATTCAACATATCAACACTATCTTGAAGGCCACTGGCAGAGCTGCTGTCGTAGTGCCTGATAATGTACTGTTTGAGGGCGGCGCTGGAGAGACTATCCGTCAGAAACTATTGCAGACTACCGATCTGCACACCATTCTCCGTCTGCCCACCGGTATTTTCTACAAACCTGGCGTCAAAGCGAATGTCATCTTCTTTGATAAGAAGCCTGCCAGCCCGGAGATGCAGACTAAGGGAATCTGGATCTACGATTTCAGAACCAATGTCCACTTCACTCTTAAACAGCACCCTATGACCGATTTGGATTTACTGGACTTCATCCAGTGCTACCATCCAGAAAACAGGTATGAGCGCAGTGAAACCTGGTCGGAAGAGAATCCTGATGGCCGCTGGCGCAAGTTCGATGTAGAAGAAATCCTGAAAAGAGATAAAACCAATCTGGATATTTTCTGGATTAAGGACAAATCTTTAGCAGATCTTGATAGCCTGCCTGATCCTGATATCCTAGCTGCAGATATTATTGAAAATCTACAATCTGCAATGGATAGCTTTAACGGACTGATGGCAACTCTACAGAAATAAAATAAGCCCTCCGCTTCGATCGGAGGGTTTACTTTTGCATTTCCTTCTTTGCATTGATTCTCGTGGTAAAGGTCTTCCCACGTTTTCCCCGTAGCTTACAAAAAGCGCGAGTGTTTTGCTAAACTGCGCGATTATGTGTATGGAAACAGCACTGATCGGGTGTTCATTCTCTATGGCTTACGCAGGACGGGTAAAACGACCTTGATTCGCCAGGTCATTTCTGAGATGCCGGAAGACATGCTGAATCAAACAGCCTTCGTTCAGATTACACCTCAGATTGATTTGGCCAAAATCAATCTGGATATGCGCCGGTTGAAAAAACAGGGCTGTCGCTATGTATTTATCGATGAAGTTACACTTATGGATGACTTCATCGAAGGCGCAGCGCTGTTCTCTGATATATTTGCGTCCAGCGGTATGAAAGTTGTTCTTTCCGGTACAGATTCTCTTGGATTTCTTTTTTCCGAAGATCAGGAACTCTATGACCGCTGTTTCATGCTGCACACCACATTTGTTCCCTACCGGGAATTTGAAAATGTACTTGGCATCCAGGGAATTGATGAATATATCCGTTACGGCGGAACCATGAGCCTGGGCGGCGTGGATTATAACCGGTCTGGCATGACCTTTGCATCCAGGGAAAGCACTACAGAATACGTAGACAGCGCAATCGCACGGAATATTCAGCACTCTCTTAAAAACTATCAGGATGGCAATCACTTCCGTCATCTTGCAGAACTGTATGAAGCAGATGAACTGACCAGTGCAATCAATCGCATTGTAGAAGATATCAATCATCGCTTTACGCTGAGTGTTCTGACAAAGGATTTCAAATCCAATGATTTGTCGTTGTCCGCCAGGAACTTGCTCCGGGACAGAAATGAGCCGAATATGATTCTGCAGCAGATCGATATTGCAGAAGTAACACGCCAACTCCGTGAGCTCCTTGAGATTAAGAATAAGCCTGAGCAAACTGTAGCGATCAGCGATATCCATCGGGCTGAAATCAAAGAATATCTGGATATGCTGGATATCACCGTTGATATTGACACGGTCTATCTTCCGGATCTCAACAAGAAAGAAAAACGCACAGTGATTACGCAACCCGGTATGCGCTATGCGCAGGCAGAAGCTCTGATCAAAACATTAATGCAGGACGATGTTTTCCGCACTTACTCGCTTGCGGAGAGAAATGCAGTAACAGCCCGGATTCTCAGCGACATTCAGGGCCGGATGATGGAAGATATCATTTTACTGGAGACAAAGATGGCTTTGCCGAAATGCGAAGTATTCAAGCTTGTGTTTGCCCGCGGCGAATTTGATATGGTTGTCTTTGATCCGGAAGCCGCCTCCTGCTCCATCTATGAGGTGAAGCATAGCGCGGAAGCAGTGGAAGCCCAATACAGGTATCTGGTCGATGAAGAGAAATGCACAACGACCGAATTCCGGTATGGTCCAATCACCGGCAAGTATGTTATCTATCGCGGAAAGACACAAGATATAAATGGCATTTATTATTTGAATGTAGAAGAATACCTGAAGGGTCTGTAGAATGTAACAGATCCGAAAATAGAATTTGGGATACATCAACAGATTCAAAATCGGCATGCGCCTGAATCAGGTACTCTCCAACAATCCAAACAGCACGCTGCTTTGCCATACCCGGCATCGCTGCGTGCTGTTTGCTGTCTTGAAATATGCCGCGGATTATGTTATACTCAAAGAGGATAATATTTTATCCAAATTATCAATTATAAGCGCTGATTATATAATATATTATCCATCGGAGGTATATATGGCATTTATCTGGGAAACACCAGAAGAGATCAATTTGGAAGTCGCAAAGCGCTTACGATTGATTCGAAAACGGCGTGGATTCTCTCAGGAGGAACTGAGCAGAAGGAGCAATGTGAGCTATGGCAGCATCAAACGTTTTGAGACGACGGGGCACATTTCGCTGATATCATTGACCAAACTGTGTACAGTGTTGGAGTGTATCGATGATATCAAAAGACTGTTCACGGACATAGAATACAGAAGCATTGACGAAGTGCTTAGAGAGACAAAAAGGCTGCAAATAGCAAAACGCAGAAACGATTGAATCGCTTCTGCGTTTTCAGACCGTCAACAAACCCCTGATTTCGAAAGGAATCAGGGGTTTGAGCAATGATAAGGGAAAAAAGGGGAGGAAGAAGGAGGAAAAAAACGCCTTGACGAGGCGCTTGATGTTTTGAACCGCAGCGGTCAGGAAGCATTGC
>JAFWZN010000044.1 GCA_017522345.1 Clostridia bacterium
CGATGGCGAATGAATTTTTCGTCAGATGCAATTGCAAAAATCGAAGGTTTACTGGAGGTAAATCGAGATTTTTGCGAGCAGCAGATGGCGGAAAAGGCATCGCCAGCGTCGCCGCCGAATAAATCAGCGTTTACTCAAGGGAAAGGCCTTGGGCGACGCGCTTTTTATTCAATTATAGTGTGACGTTCTTTCCGATTACGATGGGATACTGCTTCTCGGAAATGAGGCGCGCGCCGCTGCGGATCGTGACGTCCTTATCAAAGATGACGTTTTCAAGCTCGACGTCGGCTCCGATTTCACTGTCCTGCATGATGATGGAATCCTTAAGATGCGCGCCCTTGCCGACGTGCACGCCGCGGAACAGGACGCAGTTTTCAACCGTGCCTTCAATCACGCAGCCGTCCGCAATCAGAGAGCCGGTGACTTTGCTTCCGGGCATGTATTTGGCCGGCGCGTCCTCGCGGGTCTTGGTATAAACGGGGTTTGCAGAGAAGATTTCCTTGCGGATTTCGGGGTTCAGAAGATCCATGTTGAGGTTATAGAAGCCCTTGATGGTCTCTACGCGGCGGAAATAGCCGTCGTACTCATAGCCGACAACGCGCAGAGCGCCGCTGGATACAAACTGGGGCAAAAGATCCTTGTGGAAATCGTGCTGGCCGTGCGCGTGCGCCTGATCGGCAAGGTGCATAAGAAGCGTGCGCTTCATAAACACAACATCGGTCAGAATGTTGTCATAGCTGGCGGCGTTCGGATTGACCTCAACGTCGGTAATCGCGCCGTCCTCGGCCACGTTGACATACACATAGGGATGCGCCTTGGCGGCCGTAGCGGAAAAGTCCATTTTGACGGGATCATATTTGGTGTACATGACGGTGATGTCCGCGTTGGCGTCGATGTGCTTTTGGAAAAGCTCGTCGAACTTGGCGTTTAAGATCATGCGGCCGCCCAGAAGAAGCACGTATTCCTGCGTGGAACGACGAAGGAATTCGGCGTGGGCGTTGATACCGTCCATGACGCCGGCGTAGGTGCCGTCCGCGGAGTGGGGCGGGAGAATGCGAAGACCGTTGTTGCGGGTGTGAAGATCCCAGGCTTTTCCGGTCTCCAGATGATCCATGAGGGACTGATAATTGCCCTGCATGATGACGCCGACCTTGCGGACGGAGCTGTTTACAAAGCTTGATAAGAGGAAGTCAACCAGGCGATAGCGTGAAGCTACCGGCAGCGCCGCTACGGTTCGGGGCGCGGTTAATTCGCGCAGACTCAGCTCGTCCTTCGAAGTATACAGAATACCCATTACGTCTTTCATGTCAGCGCGCCTCCTTTACGGAATCATTGTCCACCTGCTCGCCCGCTTTGACGATATAGCCCGCGGGGATCTCGGAATTCTGGCCTACGAGAGCAATGCCGCCCTCTTCTTCGCCGACAACGCACTTTTCGCCGATTTCAGTCATTTCGGCGACAATGGCGCGGCGGATGACGGCGCCCTTTTTGATGGTGCAGCCCGGCATGATAACGCTGTCTTCAACAATGGCGCCTTCTTCGACGGTTACGCCTGCAAACAGCACGCTGCCCGTGACTTTTCCGTAGATTTCGCAGCCGGAGGTGATGAGGCTGTTTTCGACAACGGCGTTTTCGCCGATATAGTGCGGGGGCATGATGGGGCTTCTGGCATAAATGGACCAGCGCTTATCATCCAGCACGAACTCCGGCGGATCCTTTAAAAGATCCATGTGCGCTTCCCAGAGGCTGTCGATGGTTCCGACGTCCTTCCAGTAATCCTTAAAGGAGAACGCGAAGAGGCGGCGGCCTTCGTTCAGCATGGTCGGGATGATGTTCTTGCCGAAGTCGTTTTTGCTGTTCGGATTTTCGCTGTCTTCGACCAGATATTTTTTGAGCATGTCCCACTTGAAGATGTAAACGCCCATGGAAGCCAGATTGCTCTTGGGCTTGGCGGGCTTTTCTTCAAACTCGTTGATGCGTCCGTCCGGATCGGTGTTCATGATGCCGAAGGAGGGCGCTACCTCCCACGGTACGGGGCGCACGGCGATGGTGATGTCGGCGTCGTTTTTGATGTGACTGTCCAGCATCTCCGAATAGTCCATCTTGTAAATATGATCGCCCGAAAGGATCAGAACGTATTCGGGATCATACTGCTCTATGAAAGCCAAGTTCTGGAAAATCGCATCCGCCGTACCGGAATACCAGCGGCCTTCCTTTCCGCGAACGTAGGGGGGCAGAACAAACACGCCGCCGCCGGAAAGATCCAGATCCCACGGCTGACCGGAGCCGATGTAGCGATTGAGCTCCAACGGCTGATACTGCGTAAGTACGCCGACGGTATCAATGCCGGAGTTGGTACAGTTGGAAAGCGGGAAATCGATAATGCGGTAACGGCCTCCGAACGGCACTGCCGGCTTTGCCATGATCTTGGTAAGCAGACCGAGTCTGGAGCCCTGTCCGCCCGCAAGCAGCATTGCGATCATTTGTTTCTTTCCCATAGTGTCGATCACTCCCTGCCAATATACTTTTATGTATGTCTGTGTGTCAGGCGATATGATGAAATTTTTTCATTTCCGCACCCGTCTGTCAGCCATAGACATACCTATACGAATTTATTATACACGAAACCAACCAATTTTTCCATATGTATTCGGAAAAAATCACCATCATTTGTCAAAGAATTCTTTGAAAAACAGGCAAAAATAACTAAGAATACAATTTTATTTCATGCGTGTAGTCTGAAAAAGCGCATCTTTTCAAAAGATCAATCGGTTTTTGGGGAATTTTTTTACGCTTCAAACCCTTTCTGGATAAAAAGGTTTTTCATCTTCTCGTGCTTATCTCCCGTGATCCAATCCACGTCGTCCGTGAACCAGTCCATAATTTCAAGCTGTCTTGTTTCCCACTGGATGGTAGACGCCTTTTCTTCCTCCGTCATTTCGTGATCAAAGGATTTTACCAGCTCGCAGTAGCCGAAAATGAATTCGCTCTTTGCGCAGAAAATGGTGAAGTTGCTCTCCGGGCCTTCGGAAATTTTGTCGCCGCGCGCATCAATCAGCGCCTTGTGGCGGTCGTAATACTCCTGCGCGCAGCCGGGCTTTAAATGCGTGGCGAATACGCGGCGGCGGATGAGATGCTTGTCCTCTCTCACGATTCCGATGTCGTGATACATGCGGCGCAGGTTTTCGTTTTTCTCAATCCATTCCGAAACCGCATTCAGTTCGCAGGCGTATTCGTTTACGATATCATTTATGCCCTTTTCGTTTTCGTCTTCAAATTCCGCATACAGATAGACATAGCCTGAAACCGTCCATGCGGAAGCGTTCAGTGCGCCCAAGCGAACCAGCAGGGACTGGATTTCGTCTTTCTTTTCGATAATAGCGTTTTCAATCGCCGAAAGCATACCCTCTTTTACCTTCAGCATACATCCTTCGCGTTTCATGATGTTGTCCTCCTTATATTTATTCTTAAATAATTAATTTTTTGTATATGCGTTCGGCGGAAAAGCAAGGCGCACAAGCCTTGACGCGTGGTATACGGGAAAAATCCGCCGCCTCTAAAGAGAAATTCGACGCCCGCAGCGCTTAACTCCTTCCGCCGCTATTATTTATTTTTGGTTTATACGGAAACATAAACATCTATCCCTTGTTGGCGACCTGCGTTCGTGGTATAATGCGGGAAATTGTCCGCGAACCCGGAGCGACGACCGTATCGTCCGGGGCGTTTTGGAGGAGATACTGTTGGAAGTAACGTTCACTATGTACCTAATCGTCCTGCCGCTGGTATTTTTAGCGGCGTTTATCGACGCAATCGGCGGCGGCGGGGGACTGATTTCGCTGCCTGCGTATTATTTGGCGGGACTTCCGCCGAAGCTGGCCGCCGGCACAAACAAAATGAGCGCGTGCTTCGGTTCCTTTACCGCTACTCTCACCTTCCTTAAAAAGGGAAAGCTTCTGCTTTTGCCCTCGCTTTTCGCGGTAGCGGGCGCGCTTCCGGGCGCATTTATCGCAACGGAAATCGTAAAAAAGCTTTTGAGCGAAGAAACCGTCCGGCTGATTATGTTTATTCTTCTGCCGCTTGTCGCCGTTTTTATGGTGATCAGGCGCAATAAGGAATATCCCGTCAAGCCCGTAACGCGCAAAACGATGCTTCAGTGCTTTTTTATCGGCCTTGGCGTCGGCTTCTACGACGGATTTTTCGGGCCCGGCACGGGTACGTTTTACATTCTTCTTTTCACGCGCTTTTGCGGCATGGAGACGGTTTCCGCCTCCGGCAGCGCAAAGCCCGCGAATTTCGCTTCGAATGTGGCGAGCCTGACCAGCTACCTGTTCGGCGGACACGTGCTTTTCGCCCTCGCGCTTCCCGCGATGGTGTGCTCGTCCATAGGCGGCATTTTAGGCTCGCGCATGGCGATCAAAAAGGGCGCGAAATTCATCCGCTACATCATGCTCATCGTCGTATTCATGATTCTTGTAAAGCTCGTGATCGACTGGTTCTGGCCGAACCTTTTATCGTAGACGCATTTTTCTAAGAGGGGCGCTCAAAAAAGCGTCCCTCTCCTTGTGTTTTCAGATTGTTCCGTCCGCATCGCCGCCTGCACGAACCAGCGCGGCGTATTTTTTATCCATTTCCATAAGCGCGTCGTGCGTGCCCATTTCGGCAATGTTTCCGTTTTCAAGGAAATAAATGCGGTCGCAGTTTCGGATGGTAGATAAGCGATGGGCGATAAAGAGCGAGGTTTTGCCCTCGGAAATGCGGTCGATGGAGGTTTGGATAAGCGCTTCGGTTTCGCTGTCGATGTTTGCGGTGGCCTCGTCCAGAACCAGCACGCGCGGCTTGTGCGCAATGGCGCGGGCGAAGGAAATCAGCTGTCTTTCGCCGGTTGAAAACGTGCTTCCGCGTTCGGCGACCATGTAATTTACGCCGCCCGGAAGCCGGTTTACAAATTCCTCGGCGCAGGAAAGCCTGATCGCCTCCATAACTTCTTCATCCGAAATCGGCGCATGGATTCTGACATTATCGGAAATCGAGCCGACAAACAGGAAAACATCCTGAAGCACCACGCCGATCTGGCTTCTGAGCGAAGACAGCTTCCAGTCGTTGACGTTCACGCCGTCAACAAGGATTTCGCCCTTTTGAACGGTGTAAAAGCGCGAAATCAGGGAAATGATCGTGGTTTTGCCCGCGCCTGTCGCGCCGACAAACGCGCATTTTTCACCCGGCTTCACCTTGAAGGAAAGCCCCTTCAAAACCCATTCCTCACCCTTATAGGCAAACCACACGTCCTTAAATTCCACTTCGCCCTTGATTTCGGCCTCATAACCGTCCGGCTGATCGGGGTTTTCAAGGTTTTCTTCATGATCCAGAAGCGAAAAAATGCGGTCGGCGGAAACAAGGGAGGACTGAACGGTATTGTATTTTTCGGCCAAATCGTTGATCGGCTCAAAAAACTGCTTGATATAGGTGGTCATCGCGACGAGAACGCCCGCTTCGGCAATCGTGGGATCGATTCCGGCCAGCTTATAGCCTGCTACCAGCAAAAGGAAAATCGCGCCGGCATTTACAACCTCCATAACCGGGCGCATGATGCCGTTCATAAGCACCTGAAAGCGCGTGGTCTTTTTATACTGGCGGTCGAGCTCGTAAAGCTCCTCGCATTTTTCCCTTTCGCGCGAAAAAACCTGCACCACGCGGATGCCGGACAGCGATTCGGCGATAAATCCGTTGATTTTGCCGATAATCGCTTTCATGCGGACGAAATTTCTGCGAAGCGCGCCTTTGCAGAGGATGGTGATTGCAAAAATCACCGGCACGGCGCCAAATCCAACCAGCGCAAGCTGCCAGTTCATCGAAAGCATCATGGCAATGATGCCCACAAGAAGCAGGATATCGCGGAACAGGCCGCTTAAAACGTCGCCGTAAAACTCGTCCAGCGCTTCGACGTCGTTGGTCGCGCGGGTTAAAAGGCGTCCCGAGCCCATCTCGTCCATGTCGGACAGGGTCATTAGGTGGATGTGTCTGAACATTCGCATGCGCACGCTATGCAGGATTTTCTGGCAGATACGCGTAATCATGCGCGACTGAATCAAGGAGGACGCCGCGCTTATGAAAATGACAAGGAAATAGCTGACGCCAAGCCCCATAAGCGTGGATGTGAAAAAGGAGCCTGTTTTTTCACCGGTTCCGGTCAGAAAATCGTCGATAATGGTCTGATAAATGCGGGGCTTGACCAAATCCGCCATGTTAGCAAGCACGATAAACCCTGCCACAATAAGAAGCTTCACCCAGTAAGGCTTCATAAGCCATAGAAGCTGCATAAGCGCGCCGCGCTTTGCCACATAGCTTTCCGTATGTTTATTTGACATGCTCGTTTTCCTCTTGGCGATTCTGCAGCGCGTAAAGGCGCGCATAGTCGCCGTTTTTCTTAAGTAATTCCTCGTGCGTGCCGCGCTCTGTGATGCGCCCGTCCGCGATGTAGAGAATTTCGTCCGCATCCCGGACAGCGCTGAGTCTGTGCGCGACAACCACCGACGTGCAGCCCTTTAAGCGCGTTTTCAGGGATTTCAGAATCTGCGCCTCCGTGTGCGTATCGACGGCGGACAATGTGTCGTCTAAAATGAGCAGTTTGGGATTGCGCACCAGCGCTCTTGCCAGCGACACGCGCTGCCTTTGACCGCCGGATAAGTGATTTCCGCGCTCGCCGCACACTGTGTTCTGCTTTTCTGGCATATCGTTGATATCGCCCGTCATGCCGGCGTCGTCAAGCGCAAGGTCGATTTCCTCCTGTGTGGCGTCCGAGAAGAATCGAACATTATCGCGGATGCTTTCGTCAAACAGAAAACCGTCCTGCGGTACAAAGCCGATTTGCTTTCTGAGCGTCAGCGCGGGAATTTCGTAAATATCGCGCCCGCCCAAGAAAAGCTGCCCGGGAGAAGGAGGAACAAGCTTTACCAGAAGCGATAAAAGCGTGCTTTTTCCGCCGCCGGTGGGACCGACGACGCCCAGCATCCCGCCGGGCTTTACGGTAAATGAAATATCTTCAAGCGCGTTGCGAGTCGCGTTTTTATAGCGGAAGGCGAGGTTTTTAGCGACAATGCCGTCTCCGATTTCCTTTCCGTCGTCGGTTTTGTCAAACGCCGGAATTTCTTCTTCGTCAAAAAGCTCCTTTAAGCGCTTGTAGCTGGCCAAGCCTCTTTGAAGATTGTTGCTGATTCGTCCGATGGCAACCACCGGGAACACGATCATGGTCAGATAGCTGTTGAAAGCGACGTAATCCGCAAGAGAAATGATATTTTCCATAACCAGATGCCCGCCGTAGATCAGGCCGATGGCGTAGCTGACGCCGAAAACGGTTTTAATGACCGGGTCCATCAGCGCGCCCGTAAAATACCAGCTTTCATTTGCGCGTTTCTTTTCAAGGCTTTCCTTTTCATAATCCTCGTACTGCGGTTTTTCCTGCGCGAAGGCCTTCAAAACGCGCATACCATTGATGTTTTCATTCACATGGCCCGACAAAACAGAAAAAAGCTCCTGCGCGCGCTTGGCGCGGATGCGGATTTTCTTTCCTATGATAATTACGGCCATGATCGCCAGCGGCACGGGAAGAAGCGAATACAGCGTGAGCATCGGATGAATGCTGCCGGACATCTGACCGATTGAAAACATGACCGACGACAATGAGTTGACCACCTGCGCGACCACCATGCCGAACATCATGCGAACAGCGTTTACGTCGTTAATGGCGTAAGCCATAAGATTACCCGAGCGGTTTCTGCCGTAAAAATCCACGGGCAGATAGACAAGATGCGTATAAAGCCTGTCGCGGATATACACTTCCATCTCACGCGATGTGATAATTACAAACCAACGCCAGCCGAAGCGCGTGACAAATACCATAACGGCGATTGCAAAAACAGACGCCGCCTCCTTTAAAAAGGCGTTCCACGGCGCGCGGTTTTCGGCAAGCTCCACCGCGCGACCGAGCGCCAAGGGCGAAAGCGTTTGAATATAAGCGCAGAGCACCAGCAAAAGAATACCGGGCACGTACCGCCAGCCGTGTTTTTTGAAAAATTCTCTAAGCATCCGTATCTCCTTATTTTCTGAAAAGCGTAATCATATGCGCCTCGGCGCGGCTTCCATAGCGAATCGGAATCCATTCCGTTCCAACGCCCGATGAAACGATCAGATGCGCGCCTGCTTCTGAGTATACGCCGGTATTGTATTGCCCGGTGTAGCCCTTGAATACATCCAGCCCGAAAAGCCGGATCTGCGGCCCCATTGCGTGCCCGGAAAGCGCCAGATCCGCAATCGCGTTTCCTTCAAAATCCATCACCGACGTAATCAGCGGATACGCGTCCGGATTGTGCGAAACGGCAATCACGGGATCGTTGGTCGAAGGCCCCTTGAATTTGAAATTCGCCGAACCGCCCGTCAGTATGTCTCCGTAGCCGACCAGCGTGATAAAGCTGTTTTTGATCGGCACATATTCAACCGCATTTTCAATCAGCTTAACGCCGCCAAGCATGCAGTCCTCATACAAACCCGGGATTTCGGAATCCTTTTCGCCCGCAACGGCGTAAATGTTCACCTGCTTTGTCACGGGCTGAAGCTCGGTAAAAAACGTTTTCCTTGCCTCACGAAGCCGGCGAGCGATTTCGTCTTTACCTTCTTCGGACTGAAGGCGGAATATATCGCTCGCCTTATGCGCCGTGTAGTCGCCGCCAAAGATGATGATGTCCGGCTCCATCTGCAAAAAGCCCTTGACGAGCTTTGCGCTTTTCATCGCGTCGTCTTGACTTGAAATATTGAAGTCCGAAAGGAACAGAATTTTGCTTCCTTCTAAAAACGGAGAAAGGTTGCTTATGCGCACATCCGCGTATTTTACGTGCACCACGCGGGCGTTCATATAGCCCCATCCAACCAGTAAAACCAATAAAAAAACAACAAACGCAAACAGGCGAATTTTCCGTTTTCTGATTCGTTTTTTATCCGCCGCCGATCTTCTTTTTTTCGCCATTTTCGCCTCCGGCATGATTGTTTCACGTGAAACATAGATTTCTAAACGCGCAGATTTGTTTCACGTGAAACAAATCAAAATGCGCTGTGTTTTTCTGATGCAACACAAAATTGCTTGCATGATCCCGATTCTTCCATTATAATAGAATTGTTTCGCACAGGCAAGTCAAAAAGTGTGTCAGTGCGGTTAGAGAAACCAGGAAAGGCCGATTTGATGGATTACAGAAGGCAGCATACGCTAAAGTGGCCTGCCGCAATCGCGCTTGCGGTTGCGCTGACGCTGGCGGCGTATCTTTTAGCAAAGCTCTTCGCCTCCGGCGGAAGCTCTCCTTTATCCTCCGTGGTCAGGCTGAGCGTTCCGGCCAGCCGCGAGGTGCAGGTGAGCGGCGAATATATTTATTATCTGGAATCGGGTTCTTTGCACTGCGTAGATTCAAGCGGAAAATACGTTTGGAACAAAGCCGTTGAAATCAACAGCGATTTCTACGCGTCGCCCCACGGCGTCGCCTGCTGGAGCGGAAAGACGCTTTCCATGTTCGATAAGGATACCGGCGGTCTCTTGGGTTCAAGGCAGCTGGATCAGGAAATCCTGTCCGCACGCGTCGGAGACGCCTATGCCGCCGCCGTTCTCGCGCCGGAGCACGACAGCACCGTAAGGCTTCTGGATTTGAACGGAAACGACGTAGACAATCTGACGGGCTTTACGGGTCTTACCGTCATGGACTACGATTTCTTTGAAGGAAGAGATCTTTTCTGGCTGATGACCATGGACACCGGCGGTTCGATGCCAACCTGCAAGATTTCAACCTATAAACCCGGAAAGCGCGAAACCGGCGTAATCGAGGATATGGAGCAGGTATTGTATCAGGTTATGTTCCGCTCCTCGCAGATTGCCGTTGTCGGCACCAATTATTTGTGCATGTACGACTATCACGGTAAGGAAATTGAGTCCGACCGCGTAACGGTCTACGGTTATTATCTGCATGCGGTGGACAAGTCCAGCGACAATCCCTTGATGGTGTTTGTGCCGAACCGTCAGTCGGAAGGCGTGACCGGTATAACCGACGTGCGCATGATTCGCGGAAGAAGCGAATCCATTGTCCATCTCCCGGCGGAATGCACGCATCTGGAGGCTAAGGGCACCGCGCTTTACGGCTTCTCCGGCCGCAGCCTCGTAAAAAATGAATTCGGCGAGAAAACCTCAAGCGTATATTCCTTCCCTGTAGAGGTAGACACGGTTATCGGCATTACCGCGGATAAAACCGCCGTCGTTACCTCCTCCGGCTCCATTTTCCTGATTCGTTTGCCCTGACCAAAAAGGTTCTTTCATAGGAGGAAATAAAAATGAACATTATCGACATTATTCTCATCGCGATTCTGGGCGTCAGCGTCTTGTCCGGCATGCAGAAGGGCTTTTTGACCTCGCTTCTGGCTACCTTTGCTCTTGTCGGCGCATGGTTCGCCGCCCGCGCCGTGTATCCCACGCTTTCCCAGCAGTTTCTCGCCAGCGAATTTATGAAGTGGCTTGAAGCCAACATCAATTTCGAAGGCTTCCTTGCAAACCTTGGCGATTCCGCCGGAAAATATGTCGAGACAATTTCCTCCGGCATGAATTCCATCGTTGACACGCTTACCATGAACAATGTGCCCGCAGCCATCGTCGATTCCTTCAAGGCAAACACCGCCTCCTTCCCCACGTTGACGGTCGCGGAATATTTCTCCGAAATTACCTGGCAGGCGATTTTCAACGTGATCAGCTTCTCCCTCATTTTCGCCATCGCCTATGCGGTGCTTCTGCTCGTCGTCAATCTGTTTAATAACGTCTTCCGCGTTCCCAAGCTTCGCGGCGTGGACGCGCTTCTGGGCGGCGTGCTCGGCGCGGTTCGCGGCTATGCGGTCGTTTGCCTCGTTTGCGCGATCATCCCCATGGTGTTCACCGCGCTGGATTCTTCCGTAATCGACGCCATCCTGAAGGATTCCTCCATCGGAAAGTTCTTTATCAGCGGTGACAGCGTATTCAAGGATCTTTTCCGCGTCGGCGACCAGCTTGCCGAAATCATCAAGAATCTGAGCCTCATCTGATGATAAAAAACATGCGCCGGACAGATTTGTCCGGCATTTTTCATAAGGAGAAAACACATGTGGCCGTTTAAAAAAGCAAAAAGCGCAAAGCCCTTTGAAATCCTCTCCGACCATGCGGTTTTGAATTTCTACAACGGCGCGGATGAATATTATCGCGTGCCGGAAACCTACGAAAACGTTCCCGTTACTGAGATCGCTGCGAATGCCTTTAAGGATGCAAAGCACGTAAAAGGCGTTTTCATGGGCAAAAACATTCAGAAAATCGGCAAGAAAGCCTTCGCCGGGTGCTCAGGCGATCTGCGACTCGTATTAAACGAGCAGGCTGAGCGCGCGGAGGGCGCGCTGACGGGCGTGAAAAGCGTGTATTTTGAAAATGAATCCGGCCTCACGCTCGTTTCCTACGCCGGACATGAGACGGAAATTATCCTGGAAGACGAATGCTTTTCCATTCCCGTTACAGGCGTCGGCGAAAAGGTTTTCTATATGTTTGCGTATCTGAAATCCATCCGTCTGCCCGCAAAGCTAAAAGAAATCGGCCGCGCGGCGTTTGCGGGCTGTTCGGACCTTACCACGATCGATTTCCCCGCATCGCTTGAAGTGATCGCCTCGGAAGCGTTCGTGAAGTCGGGCCTTACGTCCGTGACCTTTCCCGAAAATGTCAAAACCGTGGGCGACCATGCGTTTGCGGGCTGCCGGGCGCTTGAAAAAGCCGCTTTCAAGGGCAAAAACACATTCCTTGCGCCGGGCGCGTTTGCAAAATGCGGCCTGACCTGCATTTCCCTCCCCGAAAACCTCACCGAGCTTCAATCCGAAACGCTGCGCGAAAACAAGCGCCTCACCCACGTCCAAATCCCGAAATCCGTCGAAGCCGTCTGGGAATACGCGCTCGCCGACACGGGATTAACCGCCGCAGAGCTCCCCGAAACGACCGAGGTAATCGCCGAAGGCGCGTTTGCCAACGCCCAAGACCTTGAAAGCGTATGTTTAGGAAGCAGCATCCGCGAAATCGGCCAAAGCGCATTCAGCTTCTGTCCGAAATTAAAAACGCTGCGCCTCACGGAAGGAAAATTCAAAATCGAAAACGCGCTTTTGATCGATGCGGAAAATCGGCGCATTATCGCATGCCTTACGCCGCTTTCTCCCGGAAAAATTGTTGTCCCGGACGGTATTACGGAAATTTCCGACAGCGCCTTTGCAGGAAACGATAAAATCGAGGTTCTTATCCTTCCAAAAAGCGTGAAGCGCATCGGCGCATGGGCAATGCGCGACATGAAAAACCTTAAAACCCTTGAAATCCAGTCGGATGCCCTCGCTTTGGGCGACAGTCCGCTGTTTGGAACCCATCCCGAAAACCTCATCTGTACAGACGAAATCGCAGAAATGTTTGCAGAGATGGACGCTTAATTATTTATGTATGTATAAATGGAAGCTTTTCCGAAAAGGGAGAGCTTCCTTTTTCGTTTACAACACTGTTACAGCCTGCTTTTTGGGGATGTGCTATAATATAGGCAGAAAATCTGAAAGGAAAACAGCATGGCAAAGATATTGATCGTCGAGGACGATGTATCCATTCGCGCAATGGTAAAAATGCATCTGTCTCTTGTGGGGCACAGCGTTTTTGAGGCGGAAGACGCGTCTTCGGCGCGCGAAATCCTGAAACGCGAAAATATCGACCTGATCGTTTTGGACATCATGCTCCCGGGCGAAGACGGTTTCTCCTTAGGAGAAAAATTGATCGAAAAAGGGATGAGCGTTTTGTTCCTGACCGCGCGCACAGGAGTTTCCGATCGCGTTCGGGGGCTCACAATGGGCGCAGAGGATTACATTTTGAAGCCGTTTGAGCCTGCGGAGCTGCTCGCGCGGATTGAAAACATCCTAAAGCGCAATCAAAAAGAAGAGGACATCTTCAAAATAAACGATTTTCAAATTGATTTTAAGGCGCGGCGCGTTTTTTTGAAGGATGAAGAGGTCGTTTTGACTGCGCTGGAATTCGATCTGCTTAAAATGCTTGCCCGAAGAAGAAATATCGCCGTTTCCAGAGAGGAGCTGCTAAACACTGTCTGGGGCTACAATTATCTGGGTGAAACGCGCACGGTGGATGTGCACATACAGCGTCTGCGTGCGAAGATCGGACAGGAATACATCGAAACCGTGTATAAATATGGCTATCGCTTTTCCGGGAGGCAGTAAATGAAGAGAAAAATGGCCTTATTTATGGCGCTGATTGCATTTATCGTGTTTCCCATAGGCACGTTTATGGTCAGCCGCGCCTGTTTTTCCATGACCATGGAGCGCGAACGCAACCGTGCGCTTTCCGAGGAAGCCGCCATCTCGCGCGCCGTTGCAATGGAGATTTCCGGAAAAAGTATAAGCAGCGTTTTTTCCTTTGCGCCGAGTCTTCAATCAAAATACGGATCGGATGCGCTGAATACATATCTTCTCTATAACGGTCGTCCGATGGCGGGCGCCGTTTTGCCCCAAACGGAGAATATCGAATCTCTGATTGAAACCCGTGGCCGCGCAACGCTTCTGGACGGAGAAAATCAGCTGCTTTTCATCGCGCACAGGCTGACAAATGAGATTATGCTCGTCGTTTCTTCATCCGTCGCGCCCGTTTATGCGCTGAAGACCGATTTAATGAGGCTATCCGCCGCCATTAGCGCGTTGGGCGCGCTCGTATCGGCAGCTTTTGCTTACGTTTTGTCCGGCGCGGTTTTAAAACCGCTTTCCCATCTTACGAAGGCGGCGGAAAAAATGGCGGATGGCCAGTACGACGCGCCCCTTCCCGAAGGGAGAAAGGACGAAACCGGCGTTCTGACAAGAGCGTTTTCCCGCATGAAGGATGCGGTCTTAAAGCGAGAGGCGAAAATTCTTTTGGAATCCGAAGGCAGACAGGAACTCATCAATGACATTTCCCATGAAATGCGAACGCCCTTAACCGCCATCCTCTCTGGCGCGAGGCTTGTGAAGACAGCCTCTCTTACGGAAAGCGAAAAAAACGAGATCCTTTCCATGATTGAATGTGAAAGCATGCGCCTTTCCAAAATGGATGAAACGCTTATGCTGCTTACGCGTTTAAGCGAAGGCGAAATTGAAAAAGAATCGCTTTGCGCACTTGAGACGGCAAAGGAAGCGACAAGCATTTTTGAAAACGTAAAAGTCGAGGGTGAGGATTTTGCGTTTTCGGGCGACAAAGAGCTTACCGTTATCCTCCTTCGAAATCTCATCGTAAACGCTATCCGCTCGGGCGGAGAAGTCCGCGTTCATCTTCAAAAGAATGCCTTTTGCATATCAGACACCGGCTGCGGCATGACGAAGGAGGAAATATCCCGCGCATTTGACCCGTTTTATAAGGCCGACAAAGCCCGAACGCGAAAAAACGGCGGCGCAGGGCTGGGACTTACAATCGTTAAGCGCATTTCGGACCTGCACGGCGGCAAGATCACAATCGAATCCGAAAAAGGCAAGGGCACGAATGTGTTTTACAACCTTGATACAAGCGTGTGAACACTTTGAAATCGGATATATCGTACAATAACCTCATCAAATTAAAGGAGGTTACACCATGAAAAAACTAATTTCCCTGTTTCTCTTATTGGCGATGGCCTTCCCCGCCGCCCTTGCGGTTACGGAAGGCGAAATCGAGGACGCGCCGGATGTGAACATTTCCATCGCCATACAAACGCCCGCAACCGGCTACTATCTTCCCGACCCCAGCTATTTCGAATCCGAATACGAGAAAGCGCCTGATTGGGCGGACAGCAAAATCTACGTTCCCGCAGCGTACATCGAAGAAGCGGAAATGTATCTGGGCACCTCAAACCCCTTCCTCACCCCCGGAGAAATCGAGCGCGCCGAAATTCTGAAAAATGAATATGCATCGGGCGCAAAGACGGGCGATGGAGAAAGTATATTAAACATCACCCAAGACGTTGCCCTCGCGGTGTATACCGTTGATCCCGCCGACTTCGGCGGCGAAAGCTTTTACCACATTCTGCCCGCCACAAATCTGACGGATGAAGAGCTTCTTAATCTCATCGACGCCTACGCCCTTATGGGGCATGAATTTATCCCTGAAAATCTTACATACAAAAACACCTTGCGCGGCGGCGGCGAAGAAATGTCCAGACATATGATGGAGGAGGAATACCATCGTCTCCACGCCCTTGCCGAAATGATTATCTATGGCTATCTGGATGAAAAAATCACGGTAGATAAGCTGTTTATCTCGCTCGATACGCGCTACCACAAAAGAATGTCCGAGTTTATGCTGCTTCCATACAGAAGTTTGACCGATGAGGAGCTTGTGAGCCTCCTTATCTCGATGGGTTATGAGGACGAAAGCGATAAATATGACTTTGTTGCTATCGAAAAACAAGCAAGAAGCGCGCTTTATGAGCTTTTAAAGCTTCCTCTGAGCATGCAAAGAGAATCTATTTTTACCGACGGCTCCTATATTATCATTCCCTGCTTTGAAAACGGCGCGCATGACTATGACACGCTGGATCAGGAAGGGGCGCAGGCGCATAAGGCCCATGGCGCATCCTTCACTTTTACAGACGCGGACGGCTATCAGATCAGCAACTGGATCACTTTCGATACCAAAACCGGCGCAATTCTTGCGGCAAGCTCCATGCCGTATCTGAATGAAGCACAGCAAGCTGAAAAAGCACAGAAAATGGAAACTCAGCCAACCTACACCGTAACTCAGAAAGATATCGACAACGCCATCCGCTATGCCGAGTCCATTTTTGACGGCGAAACGCTCCTCTGGCATGTTCAGGAAAGGGAAACCCAAACCAACTGGGGCGAGTGCAAGGAAATTAAAGCCCTCACAAAGGACGGCTACTGGCTGAGCGTGTTTGTGAGCACGGAGGACGGAAGCGTCCGCGGCTTAAGCCTTGCCGCAACGAAAGCGGTCGTCGAATAAATAAAAGAGAAAAACGGAAGACCTGTTTTGATGTAAATCCATTCATTTGGATTTTGCATAAAAAGGGTCTTCCGTTTTTTTATATGGATTTATTTACTTGTCGATCTTATCCAGCCGCCATTTCTGCGCCGTGTAAATTTTCCTGTATTCGCGCGGCGTCATGCCGGTTTCCTTTTTGAAAAAGCGGCACAGATAGCTGCTGTCGCAAAAGCCGATTTTTTCTGCGATTTCGTCCAATCCTTCCTCCGCCTTTTGAAGAAGCATCTTGATTCTGTTCACCTTGTGCTGATTGCGGTATTCCGTGGGGGTGATTCCCATATAGCTTCTGAAAACGCGCTCGAAGTAGCCGACGCTCACGCAGTATTCCGCCGCAATTTCATGAATGCTTTTTGCTTTTTCCTGATCCTCCTCCAGATAACGAAAGCTGCCCCGGATCATACGGATATGAGAGCTGTTTTCCTTTTCCGTTTGGCAATTGGCGGAAAGAAAATCGAAAATCGCATATGCGGCGCAAAACACGGACAAAGGAGACGAGTCCGGCGCGTGAAAAGCGTCAATCAGGGTATTAAAAAGCTTTTTATACGAAGCTTGATGGAGAACCGAAACCACAAACACATTTTCTCCGAACGAAATTCTGTCTCTTGTGGGCGCGAGGCGGCAAAGCTCTGTCTTTACGGTGTCTGCTCTGTGCGTATCCGTAGCGTGCAGCGTGAATTCAAACAGCAAGTTTTCCTGCGCGCTTCTGTTCGGCGCGGGCGCGTTTTCCCAGATATAATGGCTGTCCTGCGGAAGATACACAAGCGCGCCCTGCGGCACGAACAGGGGCGGTCTGTCCTTCTGATAGCAAATGCCGGTAGTGCCGGAAAAAAGAAGCAGACCGTCCGTCGGCCGGGGCCCGGGCGTGATAAACCGCGTTTTGCCCCTCTCGCGCTGGGATACGGCAAAAATGTTGGAGATATCAAAATAATGGCTGTTAAGCTCCGAAAAATCCAAACGCATGCGCTCACCGCCCGAAAATTGTTTACCCGGATTATAGCCTGAGCGCCGCATTATGTCAATGATTTTGTGCGAATTTGTCCAATTATCCGAATGGTATATCCATTGAATCCATTGGCAAGGGAAGATATAATTTTCTTAAAGACGAATCGCGTGTAAATCGATTCAACAATAAACAGAAAAAAAGGAGTGATCACCATGGAAAACAGGCTTTCAGCAGCAATTTTAGGTGCAGGCGCGCGCGGAACGATGTTCGCGGAAAAGCTTGCCAGCCGCGTACATCAGTTTACCGTCACCGCCATATGCGATATCAATCCGGAGCAGCTTAATAAGTGCAAAAAAATCCTGTCCATTTCGGACGAGCAGCTTTTTGACGACGAGGAACGCTTTTTTGAAAAAAAGCGCGCGGACGTAATGGTCATTGCAACGTATGATAAATACCACGTGCGCCAGTGCGTAAGAGCCCTTAAAATGGGCTATGACGTAGTGCTTGAAAAGCCGATCAGCGATTCCCGCGAAGAAATTGATCTGCTTTTGAAAACGCAGAAGGAAACGGGCTGCCTGATTGTGGTCTGTCACGAGCTTCGCTACGGCGCGGCCTTTGAAAAATTGGGCGAGCTGCTGTCCTCCGGCGTTATCGGAAGGCTCATTGCCATCGACGCCATGGAGCGCGTTCGTTATTGGCATCAGGCGCAGGCATACGTGCGCATCCAGTCCGTCAGAAACGAGGTTGCTCACCCCACCATTTTAGCCAAATGCAGCCATGATCTTGACCTGATTCAGTCCTACGCGGGCGCTGCGTGCGAAACGGTTACCTCCATCGGCGATCTCACCTTCTTTAGAAAGGAAAGCGCGCCCGAGGATTCCACCCAGTACTGCCTCGACTGCCCGCACATGGAAACCTGCCCCTACAGCGCAAAGCGCATTTATGTCGACGCGTGGAAGGCGCAGGGCTGCCCGGAATTTGTGTGGCCGTTCAACAAGGTTTCCCTCAAAAAGCCTACCACCGAAGAAGATCTGTACGAAGGCCTCAGAACATCCTATTTCGGCCAGTGCGTATTCCATTTGGGAAATGAAAAATACGAGCATGTGGTCGATCATCAGTTGGTTCAGATGATGTTTAAAAACGGCGTTACCGCTACGCTCAAAATGGTGTTCGCCGCAGAAGCGGGACGGCGCATCAATCTTTTCGGAACCTATGGAGAGCTCCTGCTGGACGAGCGCAGCGCGACCATCGAGGTGCGTCCCTTCGGCGAGAAGAAGGAAATTATCCATTTCTCAGACCTTATCGGAAGCCGCGAAGGACATGGCGGCGGCGATGATCGACTGGTTAACAGCCTGTATGACATCTTCACGCGCAAATCGGTAAACAGAACGTCGCTTGCCGAATCCGTAGAAAGCCACCTGATCGGAATCAGTGCGGAGGAATCGCGCTTAAACGGCGGAAAGCTGATTTATGTTCATCCGTAATTCCTCATGGGAAGCTTTATAGGTAAATCAGGAGGACGCATGAACAAAGGACTTGTTCTCAAAAACTCACGGATCATTGGCGAAAACGAGATTTCCGATCCCATCGACATACGGATTCAGGACGGCAGAATCGCCGGAATCGGAAAATTTGAATCTTCGAATCCGCATGATTTATGCGGAAAATACGTTTGCGCCGGATTTATCGACATCCACACCCACGGCGGCTATTCATCGGACTTTATGGACGCGACGGAGGAAGCGTTTGACAATATCACACGCTTTCAAATCGAGCACGGAACGACCACCGTCTTGGCAACGTCGCTCACCGCAAGCAAACAGGATATTCTCAATTTTCTTGCCTGCACGCGCAGGTATATGAATTTACCGCCCAAATACGCGCGCATCGCAGGGGCGCATCTGGAGGGGCCGTTTCTATCGCTCAAGGGCTGCGGCGCGCAGAACCCCCGCTATCTGATGGATCCCGAAAAGGACGATTTTGGTTTCATTATCGACCACAAAGACATTGTGCGCATAGTAACCATCGCGCCGGAATTGGACAAACGCGGCATCATGACGCGCGCGCTTACGCAAAACGGCATTTGCGTAAGCGGCGGTCACGACGACGGTGCGTATCCCGAATTCATGCCCGCCGTCGAAGCGGGCCTAACGCACCTGACCCACATCTACTGCGCCATGTCCGGCTTCGGCACAAAAACGGGCGTTAGAATGATGGGGCTTCGGGAGTTTGGCCTGTGGGATGACCGTATCACTTGCGAAATCATCGCGGACGACGTACACATCACGCCCGAAATGACAAAATTCATATTGAAATGCAAAGGCGCGGATCGCGTGGCGCTTGTTTCGGATGCGCTTCGCTGCGCAGGCATGCCCCCGGACGGCAAGCTCTACACCCTTGGAAGCGAAAACGACGAAAACGCCTTAAAGGTGAAGGTCGCAGGCGGCATCGCCGTGCTTGAGGACGGAAGCAAGTTTGCCGGCAGCATCACAAGCGTGCATGAAATGGTGAAAAAGCTGATTGCGGCAGGCGTTTCTCCGATAGACGCCGTTAAAATGGGAACCTCCGCGCCCGCCTCCGTTATCGGCGAAAAGGACGCAGGCGCAATAAAGGCCGGCTTCCGCGCAGACCTTTGCGTTTTAAACGAGCAGTTTGATATAGAATCGGTTTACCGAAGCGGAGAAAAAATCATCTGATTTTGAAAGGGGACGAAAAGATGGAAATCAACAACATCCAACTGAAAATTCTGAAAACCGACAACGACGTAAATCTGGACATGGCGCTTGACATGCTTTCGGTGATCATAAAAAACAACGAAGCGGGCAAAAGGACGGTTTTTATCGTTCCCGTAGGCCCAACAAAGCAATATCCCATGCTGGCTGCGATGGTGAACAAGCTGAATATTTCCCTTAAAAACACTTGGTTTTTCAATATGGACGAATACCTGATTGCGCCCGATCAGGCGATTGACCCGAATCATTTTCTGAGCTTTAAAAGGCGCATGAACGATGAATTCTATTCCCAGGTACGCTCCGATCTTGTGATGCCGGAAAGCCAGCGCCTTTTCCCCGAGCCCGGCAAGGAAAAGGCTTTTGACGATCTGCTTGAATCCCTCGGCGGCGCGGACGTCTGCTACGGCGGCGTGGGCATCAACGGTCACATCGCGTTCAACGAGTCGGCGCAGGCAAACGATCCCATTACCGCGGAGGAATTTTCCAATCTGCCCTCCCGCGTTCTGCCCATCAGCACGGAAACCATCGCCATCAACGGCGCGGCCTACCTGCGCGGAGACATCGCCGCTATGCCCAGATGGTGCATCACAACCGGCATGAAGCAGATTCTTTCCGCCAAACGCATCTATCTTTCCTTGGGCGCCGCATGGCATCCGGGCATATTAAAGCGCGTGTTGTTTGAAAAGCCCCAGCCCCAGATTCCCGCAACGCTTCTCAAAAACCACGGAAACGTCCTTTTCTGCACAAACGAGGAAATTGTAAAGGATATCGGCCTTCCCGAATAAAAAAATGATCGGATAATAAAAAGGGCTGCTGCAGATTTTTTGCTTCTGCAGCAGCCCCATCATTTTGTTTTCTGGTCACGAAAGTATCTTTGCATTCATTTCCGCAATGACTGCAAGCTCTGCGGCCTTCAGTACATGCTCTTGCGTCATAGCGTTTTCGGTTCGGTTCATCATATCCAGAATCATTTCCCCGAAGAAGGGATATCCCACCTGTCCCGAAACGTTAAACCGCTTTTCGCCCTCGCGGTTTACGAGAATAACCGTGTTTTCCGCCTTCTCGGGCGCGGCAATATCGATATATTTGCGGGTTTCGATGTAGCCGTCCGTGCCCAGAATGAAGGTTCGGCCGTCGCCCCATGTGCGAAGCCCTTCGGGCGTGAACCAATCGACGCGGAAATACAGGGTGCTTCCGTTTTTTCCGGTGATAGCGCAGTCGCCAAAGTCGTCAAACGTACCCATATCTTTATGTTCATAATTGGCGACGCGGCTCATTGTCACTTCCGCGTCCGTTTCGCCCGTGTAATACAGGAATTGTTCAATCTGATGGCAGCCCAAATCCACTAAAATGCCGCCGCATTTTTCCTTGTCAAAGAACCAGCGCGGGCGGGTTTCGGGATGCATGCGGTGCGGGCCAAGGCCGTTAAGCTGCAGAACCTTTCCGATTGCGCCCTCCTTGATGAGCTGGCCGACGAACATGCCGGCCTCGGAATGCAGGCGCTCGGAATAATAGCACATATATTTGCGCCCGGTTTCGGAAATTGCCTTTTTTACGTCCTCCAGCTGAGGAAGCGTGGTCAGAGCAGGCTTATCGGTAAAATAATCCTTGCCCGCCTTCATCGCGCGAATACCGAGCGATGCGCGTTCACAGGGAATCGCCGCGCTCACAATGAGCCTTGTTTCGGGGTCGGAAAGCGCTTCTTCCTCGCTCTTTGCCGCCCTTGCTTCGGGGAACGCCTTTAAAAACGCTTCAACCTTCGCCTTATCCGGGTCAAATACATATTTGATCGTCGCGCCCGCGTCTAAAAGCGCCTGCGTCATGCCGTATGCGTGTCCGTGATCGAGCGCAACGGTTGAAAACACAAATTCGCCCGGTTGAACCACCTTGGATGGAACGCCTTTGGGCGCGTAGAACATGCCTTCGTTTTGGGTCATTAGAATACCTCCATCATAAAAAGAGCGTTTGCGGGATGGGAAACCCGTCCCCCACAATTCAATCAGGCGTTTTGCATACAATCAAACGCCTTGCGCTCACCGCAAAAGAGGCGTTTCGCCTCCCGCAGTTTCCTTGCATACAGACATCATACCATACAATAAATTATAATTCAACAAAAAACCTGCCCATCACTTATGACAGGCAGGTCAGATCATCAACAAACCTCCGGGTGAGGCATGGAGAGGGAGCGCACTCCCTCTCCATTTTCAATCGATTTTGGCGGCATGTACGGCAAAATCGCGCGTTTTCACAAAGCGTAGCGACTGAAAACGCTTCCCCTTTCCGATCTCCGCCCGGAAATCCCGCAGGATTTCAGGAGATCGGCCCCTCTCATCAAAAAAGGTACTTTTTTGATGACTTGAACCTGCCCATCACTTATGACAGGCAGGTTTTCGTTACGCGTTGGCTTCCTCCACTTCGGGAAGCGCCTCTTCCACCTTTGCTTTTTTGGTGGTCTTGCGCTTTTTGGGCGCGGGGAGCGCATCCGTCTTCTTTACGAGGGTGGGCGCGGCCTTTTTATCCACCGCTTCCTCGGTGATGATGCACTTTTCTACGTCCGTCATGCCGGGCAGTTCAAACATGGTGTCCTGCATAACGTCCTCGATGATGGCTCTTAAGCCGCGCGCGCCGCTTTTTCTTTCAAGCGCCTTTTTCGCGATTTTTGAAAGCGCCTCGGGGGTGAATTCAAGATCCACCTTATCCATGGAAAGGAGCTTTGCATACTGACGGACAAGCGCGTTTTTGGGTTCGGTCAGAATTTTGATGAGCGCTTCCTCGTCGAGCTTGGAAAGCGTGACCATAACGGGAAGACGGCCGATGAATTCGGGGATGAGGCCGAATTTTAAAAGGTCTTCGGGCTCCAGATTTTTGAGCGTATTTTCGTTCTGCTTTTCCATCTGGCCCTTGATTTCCGCGCCGAAGCCCATCGTCTTTTTGCCGATGCGGTTTTCAACAATTCTTTCGATGCCTTCGAATGCGCCGCCGCAGATAAACAGGATGTTGGTGGTGTCGATCTGGATGAACTCCTGATGCGGGTGCTTGCGTCCGCCCTGCGGGGGAACGGAAGCGACGGTTCCCTCCAGCATTTTAAGAAGCGCCTGCTGAACGCCCTCGCCGCTGACGTCGCGGGTGATGGAGCGGTTTTCGCTCTTTCTTGCGATCTTGTCGATTTCGTCGATGTAGATAATGCCTCTTTGCGCCAGCTCCACGTCGTAATCGGCGTTCTGAATGAGGCGCAGAAGCACGTTTTCAACGTCTTCGCCGACGTATCCGGCTTCGGTTAAGCTGGTTGCGTCGCCGATGGCAAAGGGCACGTTTAAAATTTTCGCCAGCGTCTGCGCAAGATAGGTCTTGCCGCAGCCGGTCGGACCGAGCATCACGATGTTGGACTTTTGCAGTTCAACGTCGTTTTTCTTGCCCTGATATTTAATGCGCTTATAGTGGTTGTAAACCGCAACGCACAAAGCCTTTTTCGCTTCGTCCTGACCGACTACATACTGGTCGAGCACGGCCTTGATTTCCGCGGGCTTTTTAATGGTGATTTCGCCGCGGTCCTGAATGGCCTCTACGTCGTCAGAAACGATTTCCTGACATAAAAGCACGCATTCGTCGCAGATGTATACGCCGGGGCCGGCAATCAGGCGACGAACCTGATCGCGGGGCTTTCCGCAGAACGAACAGCGGACGGTCTTTTCAAAATCTTCTCTGCCTGCCATTGATTATCTCCTCGGGGGAATGATTTCGTCGATGATGCCGTATTCAAGCGCCTGCTCGGCGGTCATGTAATGGTCGCGCTCAACGTCTTTTTCGACGTCGGATAAGGGCTTTCCGGTATTTTTGGAAAGTTCCTCGTTCATCTTCTTTTTGATTCTGAGAATATGCTCGGCGTGAATCAGGATATCGGTGGCCTGACCTTCGGTTCCGCCGAGGGGCTGATGGATCATCACTTCCGAGTTGGGAAGCGCCTTTCTCTTGCCCTTCGCGCCTGCTGCGAGCAGGAACGCAGCCATGGACGCGGCCATGCCGATGCAGAGGGTGGAAACCTCGCACTTTAAATATTTCATGGTGTCGTAAATCGCCATGCCGGAGGAAATGGAGCCGCCGGGCGAATTGATATAGAGCATGATGTCCTGATCGGGGTTTTCCATTTCGAGGAACAGCATCTGCGCGACGACGGCGTTTGCAACATTATCGTCAATCGGGCCGCTTAAAAAAATGATGCGATCCTTCAAAAGGCGCGAATAAATGTCGTATGCGCGTTCTCCCATTTCGTTTTTTTCAATAACGGTAGGCACCAGATACATCGGATGCACCTCCTGTTTAAAAAGTATTTTTATCATTATATCCGAAAACGGCGCGGCGTATGCGCCGCGCCGCCTTCTTTTACTATATTCTTATACGGTCCTTTTTATTACTTAGCGCAGGACTTTAAGAAAGCAACAACCTTGTTCATGGTGGCTACCTGCTTGAAGTACTCCATGTCGCCCGCCTGGAAGGTGGCCTTGATTTCTTCCACGCTCTTTTTGCGGCTGTCGGCGAGCTTGGCGATTTCGGCGTCTACCTCGCTGTCGTCGGCGGCAATGCCTTCGGCGTCGCGGATGGCTTCAAGAGCCAGCTGGGTCTTCACACGATCGGAAGCCTGCTCTCTGTACATTTCGCGAACTTCCTCGCGGCTCTGGCCGGTGTACTTGAAGTAGTCGTCCAGCTTCATGCCCTGATAGGCGAGGCGCAGTTCCATATCGCGCATCATGTTGTCGATGGCTTCCTCAACCATGGCGGCGGGGATGTCCATTTCGCAGGTTTCAACGGCCTTTTCTACGACTTCGTTTTCAAAGGCGGTCTCGGCGCGGTCTTCGGCCTGCTTAACGAGCTTGGCCTTTACGTCGGCCTTGTACTCGTCGAGCGTATCAAAGCTCATGTCCTTGGCGAACTCGTCGTCCAGCGCGGGAACTTCCTTCTCGCGGATGGAGTTTACGTGTACGTGGAAGACAACGGGCTTGCCGGCTAAGGACTTCTCGTGATATTCCTCGGGGAAGGAAACGTTTACGTCAACGTCGGCGCCAACGGAAGCGCCTACCAGCTGCTCTTCAAAGCCGGGGATAAACATGCCGCTGCCGAGGGTTAAGTCGAAGCCCTTGGAGGTGCCGCCCTCAAACTGGTTGTCGCCGTCAAAGCCGGCGTAGTCGATGTTGACCTGATCGTCCAGCTTCGCAGCGCGGTCGGTAACCTCGATGAAGCGGGCGTTGCGCTCGCGGGTGCGCTCGATTTCGGCGGCTACGTCGTCGTCGGTAACTTCGACAACGGTCTTCTCGGCCTCAAGCTCCTTGTAGTTGCCAAGGGTAACTTCGGGGCGAACAAAAACTTCGCAGGAGAAGATCAGATCCTTGCCCTTTTCGATCTGGGTAACGTCCAGCTCTTCGGGGCGGTCAACCGGCTCCACGTTGTGCTCGCGGATGGCTTCGGAGTAAACGGTGGGGAAGACTTCGTCGAACGCTTCCTCAAAGAAAACGCTGGGGCCGTAGTGCATTTCGATTACATGCATGGGGGCCTTGCCGCGGCGGAAGCCGGGGATGTTGAAGCGGCCTGCGGTCTTGGTGTAGGCCTTCTTAAGAGCGGCGGCAAAAACGTCTTTGTCTACTACAAAGCTGAGCTTTACCTTATTGGAAGAAAGTTTTTCAAACGTAGAACCCATGATAAGTCCCTCCTGATAATATGTGACACAACTATTTCAATCATAGCAGAAGTGATTTTAGCACATTTTTCTGCATTTTGCAACGCGCCCTGGTAAAATCGAGTTGCTGTAACGGTTTAATTGTGTTATAATTTCGTATATTTGAGGAGGCGAGGCCAAATGGGCGCATTTTCCGAGAGAATTTCAGAAAAAGTTTTGCTTTTTGACGGCAGCATGGGCGCGCTGATCGGACAGATGGGCATCCACACAACCTGCCCGGATGAGATGTCCATCACGCAGCCCGAAGTCATCCGGGGCATCCACGAAAGATATATCGCGTCCGGCGCAAACGTCATTTTAGCCGACACCTTCGGCGCAACCGACATGGCGCTTTCCCACAAAGGCAAAAAAGGCATGAGCGCGCGCATCACAAAAGCGTCCGTTTCCCTTGCTAAAGAAGCCGCGGGCGAAAACGCGCTCGTCGCTGTGGACGTCGGCCCGACCAGCGAATTTCTGTATCCCGTAGGCCAATATAAAATAGAAGATTTTTTTGAGACCTTCCTGACTCAGATGCGCGCGGCCAAAGAAGCGGGCGCGGATTTTGCCATGATCGAAACCCAGACCGACGCTGCCGAGGCGCGCATCGCCGCGCTTGCCGCAAAGGAAGCCGGTCTTGAATGCGCCGTGTCCTTTACCTTTCAAAACGGCAGAACATTAACCGGCGCAGCCCCCGAAACGTGCGCAAAAATCGCCGAAAGCGTCGGCGCAGTCGCAGTCGGCATCAACTGCTCCGAAGGCCCGGAGCAAATGACGCCCACCATCGAAAGAATGATTGCGTCCACCCATCTTCCCGTCATCGTCCAGCCGAACGCGGGTCTGCCCCAGACCGCGCCGGACGGCACAACCTATTATCCCTATTCGCCAGAAGAAATGCTTAAGGCCATGAAAATCATCGTAGAAATGGGCGCGGGCGCAATCGGCGGCTGCTGCGGAACGACGCCCGAGCACATCAAAGCCATCCGTTCTCTTTCCGGCGGCGAGCAGAAAGCAAAAGAAAAGGATACGGAAAAATACGTATGCTCCGCGCGCGCCATTTATCCCCTTTCGGAGGCCCTCCGTGCGCAGGCCGACATTTCCGACCCCGAGGATATGTACGATTTGGAGCCGGAAGATATGCTGGCGGTCATTCATCTTGATGAAATTGATATTTGCGATATCTCCGATTTCGTTTCGGAATGCGCAGCCAACGGAAAAACGCCGCTCGCGTTTCAAACGGAAGACAGAGAAAAGCTTGAAAAAGCGCTGTTTGCGTATACCGGCATCGCGTGCGTGTTTGCGGGAAGCGATACGCAGGATGTATGCGAAAAATACGGCGCGGTGAGAGAGGAAAAATAATCATAAAACGGAAGGCGAAACGCCTCCTATGCAATACAGATGCGGCGTTCATCAAAAAACGCGTAGAATCATTGTCTCAAAATCAAAAAGAAAGGTCTGATCCGTTATGAAGAAGCTTCTCGTCCTGTTCGCGCTTTTCGCCCTCTTAATGCTTTTACCGGTAATCGCCGAAGAACAAACGGTATATGTCTTGGGTGATTATCAGTATATTCTGCTTGAAGACGGAACCGCGAAAATCACAAGCTATAAGGGAAACGAAGAAAATCTTCAGATTCCCGATCAGCTGAACGGTTATACGGTAACATCTGTCGGGGACGAGGCATTTTCCCGATCCTCTCTTACCAGCGTGACAATCCCCGAAAGCATTCGGGATATGGGCGCAAATCCGTTTTTAGGATGTGAAAGATTGGAAATCATCCGGGTTTCTTCAAAAAGTCAATCCTTTGCAACCATCGACGGCGTTTTGTTTAATAAAACCGAAAAGAAACTGGTTTGCTATCCCAAAGCGTTTGACGCAGAAAGCTATTCCATCCCCAACGGAATTCTCGCAATCGGCGACGAGGCTTTTTATTGGTGCACCCCTCTTAAAAGCATAACCATCCCCCAAAGCGTAACGGAAATCGGAAACAGCGCATTTTCTTTGACATCTCTCACCGAAATAAACCTCCCGGAAAGCATAACGACCATTGGAGGCGATGCGTTCAGCGCATGCTCTTCGCTTACGAGCATTTTCATTCCCAAAGGCGTTTCCGATATAAGCGCAAATCCGTTTGTCAATTGCGGAAATCTCACGGAAATTCAGCTTTCCCCCGAAAATCAGCATCTTGAAATTGTGGGCGGCGTTTTATTTCACAAAGCTGAAAAAAAGCTGATCTGCTATCCCGGATTCCTGAAAGATGAAAGCTATTCCATCCCAGACGGCATTCTTTCAATCGGAGAAGGCGCATTTCACGGCTCACGTTCTCTTTACGATGTAACCATTCCTCAAAGCGTGACCGTAATCGGCGCCTGCGCATTTTCCGAGTGCTCGCAGCTTGCCGGAATCATCCTGCCGGATGGCGTAACGGAGATCGGAGATGGAGCTTTCTCCCTTTGCTCCGCTCTTTCCGGCATAAACATCCCGGAAGGCGTAACGAAAATCGGAGATTCCGTATTTAATTCATGCAAATCGCTCGTCAGCATAACGCTCCCTCAAAGCGTAACGGAGATCGGAAGCAGCGCATTCCGTTCGTGCTCTTCTTTAACCAGCATAAGCATCTCCGAAAACATAACGTCTATCGGAAATAATGCGTTCCGTTCATGTGTTTCTCTCAAGGGCATAACGCTCCCGGAAGGTATAACGACCATCGGGGACTACGCCTTCGGCTGGTGTAAAGCCCTCACCGATATAAAAATCCCGAAGAGCGTAACCGTAATCGGAAAAGATGCGTTTATAGAATGCGGAAACATTCTCTTTGAGGTAGAGGCTGATTCGTACGCGGAAAAATGGGCCAACGGACACGGCTTTAATTATACGTATACCGAATCGCTCGACTGGCTTTTTAGTTAGAAAGAGGCAGCGAAAACGCCTTTTTTGCGGGGACGAATACGGTGATTATAGAAAAACGCACAATCCAGACCATAAGGAAAGGGGTTTGCGTCCTGCGTACGAAAAAAACAACCCCAAAACACACAGAAGAGAGCGGCCAAGCCGCTCTCAGACCATCAACAAACCTCTGGGTGAGGCATGGAGAGGGAGCGCACTCCCTCTCCATTTTCAATCGATTTTGGCGGCATGTACGGCAAAATCGTGCGTTTTCACAAAGCGCAGCGACTGAAAACGCTTCCCCTTTCCGA
>JAFWZN010000045.1 GCA_017522345.1 Clostridia bacterium
GCAACCGTCACCATCCATTCCAAGCACACCTATGCAAGCGCTTCGACCGGCTCTGCGAGAACAGGCTATATCTACAGAAACGAAACCTTCCCCGTTTTGGACGCCAACGATAACTGGGTGAAAATTGAAAAGGACGATCGAATCGTCTACGCAACCAAGGACGGCCTTGACATAAGCAGCGAGTCCGCCCCCACCGCCACCCCCAAACCCACCGCTACACCCAAACCTACCGCCACACCCAAGCCTACCGCTACGCCCAAGCCCGAGAAGAGCAAATCCGGCCTCGGCACGGTGAACGTGCATTCTCTTTACGTCTACGAAAGCGCATCCGACAGCGCAAAGAAATTGGGCTATGTCTATAGAGGCGAAACCTATACCGTGCTTGCCACCTCCGGCGAATGGGCCAAGATCGAAAACGGCGACAAAATCGCCTACGTAAAGCTTTCCGGGCTCACCATCGACGAAGGCGCAAAGGCCACGCCCAAGCCCGAAAAGGTGATCGGATACGCAACCGTCACCATCCATTCCAAGCACACCTATGCAAGCGCTTCGACCGGCTCTGCGAGAACAGGCTATATCTACAGAAACGAAACCTTCCCCGTTTTGGACGCCAACGATAACTGGGTAAAAATTGAAAAGGACGATCGAATCGTCTACGCAACCAAGGACGGCCTTGACATAAGCAGCGAGTCCGCCCCCACCGCCACCCCCAAGCCCACGGCAGCGCCTGAAGAAAGCAAATCCGGCCTCGCCGAGGTTAAAGTGCACTCGGCGTATGTCTACGCAAGCCCCTCTACGAGCGCACGCAAAATGTGTCTGATTTATAAAGGCGCAACCTACGCCCTTTTATCCACCTCCGGCGAATGGGCCAAGCTTCAAAACGGAAAATACATCGGCTATACAAAGCTCTCCAATCTGACGATTTCGGAAGGCGCAAAGCCGACCGCCGTTCCGACGGCCACGCCCGTTCCCACCGCCACCCCCATTCCCGTTCCCGATAAGATTGAAGGTCCCATAGCGGAAGTAAACATCTCAAAGATGTACGTATACTCTGCAAAGAGCGTGTCCGCCGAAACGCTGGGCTCCCTGAAAAAGGGCGAAACCGTCACCATCTTGCAAACTGACGGAACATGGGCAACAATTTACAAGGATAACAAGGTCGGCTACTGCAAGGTCGCTTCCTTAAAGCTCACCGGCGACTACACCGGCGCGACTGTGAAACCCACACAAACGCCTAAGCCCACCGCCACCCCCGCCCCGACCGCTCCGATTCAGGCGATTATGTCCGTTGACTCCTTTGTAAACGTATCCTCCGCAAAGATTTACGCCTCTGTTTCCACCTCTTCCGCCGTGCTTAAGACGGTTTCCGCCGGCTTCGAAGCGACGGTTTTAGGGGTAAACGGCGACTGGGCATATGTCGAATACGGCGCGAATCGCGGCTATATGCTCAAGAAAACCCTGATCGCCAAGGAGGACGCCACCCTCTCCAAAACCATGAATTCTCCCGCCGTCATCAGCGCAAGCTCCTTGGTCGTCTATAAATTTGCCAGCAAATACGCCCCGTCCTACGGCTCGTACAAAAAGGGCACGGAAGTCGCGGTTCTGGCCTACAAGGACGGCTGGGCGATGCTTGAGCGCGATGGCTATATCGGCTACGCAGACGCAGACGGCATTACCGTCGTAAGTCAGGAAGAAAAGCCCACGCTTAAAAAAACCTGCTCTCTGCCTGCAATCATAAAAACAAGCAGCGTTAAGGTCTACGCCTATGCAACCCAGACTTCTAAAGCGCTTGCAACGCTCAAAATGTCTCAGGAAGTCACCGTGCGCGGCTACGACGACACATGGTGTCTGATTGAAAAGGGCTCGACCTCGGGTTACGTATTAAAAAGCAGCATCCTGCTCGTTTCCGAAGTAGAGTTCGCCGCAAAGGGCAGTTATCCCGGCGTTGTAACCGCTTCAAGCGCAGCGGTCTACAAATACGCTACTGAATTTTCTCAAAAGCTCGCTACGCTTAAAAAAGGCGCGACCTTCAACGTCCTTGCGCAGCAAGACGGCTGGGGACTTATTGAGCAAAACGGCAACAAGGGCTACATGAAGCTTTCAAGCATGTATGTTCAGATTGACGAATTCATCTCCCCCACCGTTAAAAACCTTTCCGCAACCGTTATAAAGGCTTCGCTGCCCGCCTACCGTCTGGCGCTTGAGGAAAACGATTACAAAGTCGGCACGCTTAGCATCGGCGACACCGCAAGCGTCACCGCCTATACGGACAAATGGGCGCGCGTACGCGTAAACGGCGAGGATGTATACGTGCTTAAAAAGTATTTGAGCAACGAATCCTATACCGCCCTGAGCGCTTCCTCCGGCAGCAAATCGGAAATTCTCAAGCTTCAGAAGGCGCTTGAAAACTTGGGCTACTTTGACGGAAATCCCGCCGGAAACTATGGATCCTTGACCACCTCCGCCGTGCAGAGATTCCAAAAGCAGCTGGGTCTGACCGTGACCGGAAGCGCGGATCTTGCAACCATACGCATCCTCTATTCCGCTGAAGCGCCCGAAGCCTCCATCCGCACAAAGACCCTTTCCAAAAACGACACCGGAAGCGATGTAACGCGTCTTCAGAATCGCCTCACCTATAAAGGATACATGAATTCCACAATCGACGGCGATTTCGGTTCGATCACGGAAAAAGCGATCAAGATTTATCAAAAGGTCGCAGGGCTTTCCGAAACCGGAACAGCGGATACAGCAACCTTAAGAAGCCTTTTCTCCTCCTCTGCGCCCGCCAACAATACCGGCAGTGTCGCCGGCTCCAGCAGCAATTCAAGCAGCGGAAACGGCAACTATTCCACCAATCCCGACGACGACCTCGGCACAGGCACCGCCTCTGAAAAGGCCGAAACCGTCATTGAATGGGGTCTTAAACAGCTGGGCAAGAAGTATGTCTATGGAAACGAAGGCCCCAATACCTTCGACTGCTCCGGCTTCACCCAGTTCTGTTACGCAAAAGTCGGCGTAAAGCTCAGACGCAGCGCACAGGCGCAGGGCTATAACGATGGAACCAAGCTAAACAATATCTCCGATCTCAGACGCGGCGATATTGTGTGCTTCAACACCATCGACGACAGCGATCTGAGCGACCATGTAGGTATCTACCTTGGCAACAACCAGTTCGTGCACGCCTCCTCCGGCGCAGGAAAGATCGTCATTTCTTCCCTGAGCAGCGGCTACTATAAGCGCGTGTTCTCCTGGGGCCGCCGCGTACTGTAACCCCCCATCCCCATTAACCGCCTCGCGCCCCCGTGCAAATTGTCCGGGGGCGATATCGCGTTTTAACCGTTTCATTATTTTTCACATGGAGGAACGACATGAATTACGATGCAGTGATCTTTGATCTTGACGGAACCGTCACCGAATCCGCGCCCGGTATTATGAAAAGCGTATCCTACGCGCTTAACAAAATGGGAAAGCCCGTTCCGAGCGAGGACGTGCTTCGAAAATTCGTCGGACCTCCCCTCCACAAATCATTCATGGAATTCTGCGGTTTAACAGACGAAGAAGCCGATACCGCCGTTAAAACCTACCGCGAACGGCACGCCGTCATCGGCTGGAAGGAAGCCGTCGTGTACTCCGGCATTCTTCCCATGCTTTTAAGCCTCAAGAAAAACGGCGCGTACATCGCGCTCGCTTCCTCAAAGCCCCTGCCGCTGTGCGAAAAAACGCTTGAATATTTCGGCCTTCTCCCGCTGTTTGACCGCGTAGTCGGGCCGGATTTTCAGAATAAGAGCGGCGAAAAGGAATATCTGATCAAAAAAGCGCTGCCGGATCATTACAAAAACGCCTGCATGGTAGGCGACCGCAAATTCGACATCGAAGGCGCAAAAAAGGCGGGCGTAACCGCCGTCGGCGTCGGCTACGGCTACGGAAGCGAGGAAGAGCTCAAAGAAAGCGGCTGCGATCTGTACGCCGAAACCGTAGACGACCTTTCAAATCTTCTTCTGGGCTCCGCGCCCCGCGCCAAGGGCATGTTCATCACCTTTGAAGGCTCGGACGGCTGCGGAAAATCCACACAGATGAAGCTTTTGAAGGAATACCTTTTATCCTGCGGCGCGCGCCTGACCGTAACAAGAGAGCCCGGCGGCTGCGAAATTTCCGAGCGCATCCGTTCCCTCGTTCTGGACGTAAAGGCCATGGGCATGACGGACGAATGCGAAGCGCTTCTGTTTGCCGCAGCGCGCTCCCAGCACGTAAAGGATGTCATCAAGCCCGCCGTTGAAAGCGGAAAAATCGTTCTCTGCGACCGCTATGTCGATTCCTCCATCGCCTATCAGGGGGGCGGTCGCGGCCTTGGCAGCTGGGTCAAGGTAATTAACGAAAAGGCCGTCGCAGGCTGCATGCCCGATCTTACGCTTCTTTTTGACATCGACGCGGAGGAAGCTCTGCGCCGCCGCAAAAACGCCACCGGCGCGGACCGCATAGAAAGCGCGCAGTCCGGCTTCATGACGGACGTTTACAATGCCTTTATGGCGCTTTCCAAAGAAGAACCCGAGAGAATAAAGGTCATTGACGCAAACGGAGAAATTGAACAGATCGCTTCCCGCGTGCGTCAAATGGTTACTGATAAAATATTGACTTTAAGCCTAAGATCCGAAAAGACGGAGGGATAACACATGGAAGACTACACCAAACTGTGTATGAACTGCTTTAAAGACCTGAGGGGAAGCCGCGTCTGCCCCCATTGCGGTTATAAGCAGGAAAGCACGCGCGACCCCGACCACCTGCCTGGAGGAACGCTCATTGCCGACCGCTTCGTCATCGGCCGCGTTCGCGGACAGGACGACACCGGGATTGTATACAACGTATTTGATTTAAACAAAAATACGCGTCGCCGGATGCGCGAATTCTTCCCTGCTTCTCTCGCAGTCCGCCAGTTTGACGGCTCCGTTTCGCCCGCAAGCGGATGCGAAAACGAGTTTATGAATCAGCTGGAGCAGATGCGCCTTGACGCAACTGATCCGGACGCGGAGAAAAAATACATTTTTGTGCGCATGAACGGAACGGGCTATTTCATTGAGAAGAAGCAGAAGTCTTCCGCTCCCGCTTCTCCCGCCCGCAGAGGAAGCGCTGCCGATTATGACGACGCTTCCTCGCGCGCGCCGATTATGCTCATCGCCTGCGCCGTCATACTGATTGTCGTCATCGTTGGCGCCGTCTTTATGATCAAAAGCTGCTCGCCTGCGGACGACCCCACGCGCCCGTCCGATCCCCGCGCAACGCTCGATCCCACCTACAATCCGCTTCCCTCCGCAAGCGCTACGCCCTATGTCCAGCAGGATCAGTTCGGCAATATTGTCGGAACCGATATGAGCTGGATGGCGCAGCAGGGCGGCGTAAACATGCCTGATGAAAATTATTACGCCACGCCAACGCCCACCCCGACGCCCATTCCCACCGCAACGCCCAATTTCTGGGATCAGCTGGAAAACGAAATCAACAATTCCTGGGGCGGCACGGTCGCAGAAACGCCCACGCCCTCTCCCGCGCCCACGCGCAAGGTAATCAAGGAAACCTCCTCCCGCGACGATATCCTCGCCCTTCAGTGGCAGCTGATGAACTTAGGCTGGCTGGAAGAGGGCATCCCGTCCGGGAAATATGATGCGGAAACGAAAAATGCCGTAAAAGCCTTCCAGCGAAGCATGAACGAGCGCTTTAACGCCGGTCTCGACGTGGACGGCTACTGCGGACCCGCCACATTCAGGTATCTTGACGACTATACCATCAACCAAAATCCCGAGCCGCTTGAAACGCCCGCACCCGAATCAAACGATGTAAACGCCTCCTCGTCTCCCGTCCGAATCCGTGAGGTGCAGTTGAAGCTCATCGCGCTCGGATGGCTTACTAACGCTCAGGAGGGCGTGTATGACGAGAATATGACGCAGGCGGTCATGGCGTTTCAGAACTATGTAAACGCCGTAACCGGCAATCCCCTGTTAAACGTTACCGGCATTGCGGACGAAGCCACGCAGACAATGCTCAACTATTCCCGTTTTGCAAAGCCCAGCGCAGCCGCCACGCCCACGCCCGCGCCCACCGGCACGCCCGAGCCCGAGTTTGACCCCTCTGACGAAACCGACCTTCTCACGCTTCTTGAAACGCCCGAGTGGATGCGCGTAAACGTTGATAACGCGTATGTTTACGAGCGCGCAAGCATGAATTCCCCCGTTAAAGGCATTATTTCCCGCGACAGCGTATACATGATGGTCGCAAGAAACGCCACCTGGGCCATGCTCGTCGGTGAAAACGGCGAAACCGCCTACACGCTCATCTCCGTTCTCGTTTCGGACACCGAGGAAGAGCCGAACGAGGATTTCGGAAGCATCACGCCCGATTCCGACAAAGAAACCGTCCGTCAGCTCCAGACGCAGCTCGCACATCTCGGCTGGCTGCCCGAAGATGAAATCGACGGCGTATACGGAAACATCACAACAAACGCCGTTAGAGCCTTCCAGGAATATGTAAACCAGATTTCCGGCTATGAGGCTTTAAAGGTTACAGGTATTGCCGACGCAAGCACGCTCGACTTTATGCTTGAGGACTTCTACGCCAACCCGAACGCCATAAGCCCCACTTCAACCCCCGAGCCTACCGGCACGCCCGAACCCACCAATACCCCCGAGCCCACCAATACTCCTGAGCCCACCAATACGCCTGAGCCCACCAATACTCCCGAGCCCACCGTCGCCCCCTTTACTGCGCTTTTGGAGCCCATCGAGGTTGAAGTATCCGTGGATAAGCTGCCCGTTTACAAGGTTCCCGCAGAGGACGAAAGCCAGCTGCACGCAGCCGTATCCAGAGGGTTCAAAATGTATCTGATCGCCGAAAACGGCACCTGGGGTCAAGTTAGAAATTCGCAGGGCGCAGAAGGCTATGCGCTGCTTTCCGGCCTTACCGCTGTTCTCCCGAGCGAGCCCGATCCCGTTCCGACGGAAACGCCCGCGCCTGCCGAGACGCCTGCGCCTACCGAGACGCCTGCGCCTACGGAAACGCCCGCACCTACGGAGGCGGTTCAGTCCTTTGAACGCGTGCCCGACAACACGGTCATTCAGATTATCACCGATCAAGCGCCCGTTTACGAATCGCCCTCCACGTCCGCTTCCGTGCTCGGCCACATGAATCTTGACGCCCAGCTCTATCTGATTGGCTATAACGATACGTGGCTCATGGTATCAAACGGCAGCGCAACCGGCTATCTGCTCGTTTCCGACGCTAAGCTCTATGTCGAACCCGAAGCCACACCCGAGCCGACCAGCGAACCTACGCCCGAGCCCACGCCCGAGCCCACGCCCGAACCTACGCCCGAACCTACGCCCGAGCCCACGGCCGAGCCCGAGCCCGAACTTGAGCCTTTCACCTACGTTTATGATGAAATCTATGTCTCCCCCACCGAGGATTACGTGAGCCTGTATACGACGCCTGATGAAACGGGCGCAGTGATCGCCTATCTCGTTATGGGAGATGTAATGCAGCTTCAGGGCTACAACAGCTATTGGGCAATCGTGGACTATGTTGACGCCGTCAACTATCAGCTATACAGCGGATATGTGGTCAGAAGCATGATCGCCGAATACACCCCGCCAGTAGAAACCACGCCCGAGCCCACGCCTGAACCCACGCCTGAGCCCACGCCCGAGCCCACGCCCGAGCCCACGCCTGAGCCCACGCCTGAGCCCACGCCCGAGCCCACGCCTGAGCCTACGCCTGAACCCACGCCCGAGCCCACGCCCGAGCCCACGCCCGAGCCCACGCCCGAGCCCACGCCCGAGCCGACTCCCGAGCCCACGCCCGAGCCCACGCCCGAGCCCACGCCCGAGCCGACTCCCGAGCCCACGCCCGAGCCGACTCCCGAGCCTGAGATTTATTCTCCTGATTGGGTGGAGGACGCCGAAAAGGTCATGGCGTTTAACCAGATGCTGATCGACCTTAAGTGGCTCCCCGAAGACACGCCGATTCTGAGCATGGACGACGTTGTCTATCAGGCGATTGCCGCTTTCCAGACCTGGTACAACGAGTGGATGGCCCTCGGTTCCGTTACCCCCCTTACGCCTGTCATGAACGAAGACGGAACGTTCACAGATGAATTCGGCGTATACAACCTTATCGACGAGGAAACCTTCATCCAGATCATGACCGGCAACTTTATGAATCCCGATTATTAATCCCGCATTCGGGCTGCCTGCGAAAAAACAGGCAGCCCGATTTTTTGTTTGCAATTTGCGCGTTTTAGATGTATAATGGTGGTTCCAAGCTTCTTAAAGGAGGTGTTTTTGCATATGTCTCTTCTCTCCCATCCGGCATATTCTGAAGAAAAAGCGCATCTTGACGAAACCCTTGACGTCGTATCACGGGAACAGGCGCTTGCAGACGAGGAACTTGCCAATGCGCAATCCGAGCTTTCTCACGCCCGCGCCTACGATCCGGATAAGCTGCCCGTTCGGGAAATGCTGTATGCAAAGGCGCTTTCTCAGGTAAAAACGCTCAGATTGTCCGCCCAAAAGCCCTATTTTACACGAATCGATTTTCATGAAGACGGCGGCAAAAGCGAAACCTTTTACATTGGAAAATACGGCGTAACCGAAACAAAAACGCTGAAAAGCGTCGTCGTAGACTGGCGCGCTCCGCTTGCAAATCTCTACTATTCCGGTCAGCTTGGCCGCGTCAACTACACCGCGCCCGACGGAAAGGTGGAAGGCGAGCTCACGCTCAAAAGGCAGTTTGATATATCCGGCGGCGCTTTGAACTCCATCTTTGATACCGACATCGTGTCTCAGGATCAATATCTTCAGTCCGCGCTGAATGCCATGACGGGCGAGCGCTTAAAAGAAATCGTCACCACCATTCAGGCCGAGCAGAACTACGTCATCCGCCATCCGCTCAAACGTTCTCTCATCGTCGCAGGCGCGGCGGGCTCCGGCAAAACCACCATCGCCCTTCACAGGATCGCCTATCTGCTTTATGCGTTTTCTCAGCATCTCAAGCCCGAGAATATGCTGATTCTTGCCCCCAACCCGTTGTTTCTAAATTACATCGCCGGCGTTCTTCCCGACCTTGGCGTTGAAAACGTAAAACAGACTACGTTTATCCGCTTAGTGTCCGATTGGCTCGAAAGCGATTTCCCCAGAATCGATCAAACGGATAGAACGGAGCGCATTTTAAACGCGCCTGAGAACGAATTGCGCGCGCTTACCGCGCAGGCGCAATTTAAGGGAAGCATGCGCTTTATGGCGCTTCTGGACGCTTTTTTGGACGATTACGAAAAGACCTTTTCGCCTAAGAACGGCATTTCCTTTGGTCCGATCGAGCTTTATTCAAAGGAAGAAATGGATCATTTCCTGCTTGTGGACGAAAAACCCTTTCCCATGCAAAGGCGGGTACAGGAGTTTAAAAAGCAGCTTACCAAACGCGCAAACGCCGCCGCAAGGCAGTTGGCTGCGTTCTACACGCGCGAAAGCGATCGCAGAAGCGCGCTCATCCGCGAAAGCGAAAAAGACCCGGAGCAGCTCAAGGCAAAGCTTCGCCGGCTTTATGAAACGCGGGATGAACGCATCAAGCAATCTCAGGATGCAGTAAAGCCCTTTATAAAGGAAACCCTTCTCGCTTTGCCGACGCTTGATCCTATCAGCCTCTACCGCCTGTTCTGGGAGGGCATTTTGGCCTCCTCGGAGGGCGAAACCGAAAGATATGCCGCCGAAAGCACGCTTAACTCCCTCTTACGCAAAAAGCCCCTCACACCCGAGGACGTCGCGCCTCTCGCCTACATTGCCATGCGTGTGACCGAAAGAAAGAAATTCGATATCCGCCATATCGTAATCGACGAGGCGCAGGATTTTTCTCCCTTTGAAATCGCGCTTTTAAACCGCATGATGCCCGCCGCAACCTTCACAATCGTTGGCGATCTTATGCAGGGCATTCACAGCTGGCGCGCGCTGACCGACTGGCGAAGCCTAACAGACGCCCTCTTTTCGGGCGCATGCTCCTTGCACAATCTCATCACCAGCTACCGAAACACAATCGAGATTATGACCTCTGCTCTCACAATCGCAAAACGCCGCCCTACGCCCAATCAAACGGAAGTCCGCCCGGTAGAGCGTCACGGCGAAAAGCCCGTGTTTCAGGCGTTTAAGACGCAAAATGAAGGCGTTGAGCGCATAAACGACATCGTCCGCAAGTGGAAAGCCGATGGGCTTACCACCATCGCCGTCATCGATCGAACGGAGAAGGACGCAAAAAAGCTCGCTTCCCTTTTAGCGCCGGATATAAACGCAGCCTATCTGAACGTGAACGATTCCGCTTATTCGGGGGGCGTATCCGTCGTGCCCGCGTCCTCCGCAAAGGGCCTTGAATTCGACGGCGTCATTATTGCAAACGCGGATGAAGCAACCTATCCCGACCACGACCTCGACGCGCGCCTCTTATACGTTTGCATGACGCGTCCGCTTCACAGGCTTCATGTGCTTTATAAAAACGCGCTTACGCCGCTTTTGAGCGGCGTATGAACAGATGGCGATAACCGCAGTTTTATCTCATTCATATTCTTCCGTATCAATGGAGATTTCGCCATTATTTTCAACGTATCTTTACACTTGAACATAGATTTAGCGGAAAATTCACTTGCACTATTGCGCATAATCTGCTATAATACATTGTGTTTTGATGCGATATACTCCTGAAGGAGGTGTGTGTAATGGGCAAATTCTGTGAAGTCTGCCACAAGGGCATCGTTTACGGCAACAATGTTAGCCACTCCAATCGCAAGACGCGTCGCACCTGGGCTCCGAACACCCAGAAGGTTCGTGTTCTGGTGAACGGCACTGCTACCCGCATGTCCGTATGCACCCGCTGCCTGCGCAGCGGCAAGGTGGAGCGCGCTATCTAACGCTCGCCTGTTAAAAAGCATTCGCGCTGCCGAGTGCTTTTTTCATTTTTGGTTTTTTGCGCATGTAAAATATCCGTCCTTCCCCGATTCTCCCTTGACCTTTTCAGGCTTTTCTGATATGATAGTTCCATCAATAAAGGAGCCAATCTTTAAAAAATGGACGAAGACGGTTACCCCGCTGAACACGGATTAAACGCGGTTAAAAAAGATTTACCGGCATATCTGCATGTGAAATGATGCAGGTATGCCTTTTTGTGTAGAAAAACATAGATTGGGAGTTTGAAGATCAAATGGACAGTACCCAGGTTACCTACCTACTCGTCATGTTCGTATGCGTCGTTATGTCCGCCTATTTCTCGGCTACGGAAACGGCGTTTTCCTCCCTCAACAAAACGCGCATAAAAGCCCTTGCTGAAAAGGGGCATAAAAAGGCGGAGCTTGCCCGCCGCCTTTCAGACGACTACGACAGTCTTCTTTCCACCATTCTGATCGGAAACAACATTGTCAATATCCTCTTAGCTTCCATAGGCACGCTGTTTTTCGTCGATCTGATCGGCTCAAACGGGGCGACCGTGTCGACCATTGTGATCACCGTCGTCGTGCTTATTTTCGGCGAAATCACGCCCAAGAGCGTCGCAAAGGATTCTCCCGAAGCCTTCGCCATGTTCTCCGCGCCCTTTATCAATTTTCTGATTTTCGCCTTTAAGCCCTTAAATTTCCTCTTTTCCCTCTGGAAAAAGCTTGTAGGCCGCATTTTCAAAACCAAGGGCGATGCAAAGATGTCTCAGGAAGAGCTTCTCATGTTCGTTGAGGAGGTTCAGCAGGACGGCAGCGTAGACAGTGAAGAGGGCGATCTTCTAAAAAACGCCATCGAATTTACAGATATTAAAACCGAAGACATTCTGACCCACCGCATGGAAATTGAAGCCATTGACGTGAACGAAAACAAGCGCGAAATCTCCCGCATCTTCTCCCACTCCAAATTTTCCCGCCTGCCCGTGTATGAGGAGAGCATCGACAACATCATCGGCGTCGTTCATCAAAAGGACTTCTACACCGAGCATGGCATTACCGGAAAAAGTATCCGCGAAATCATGGCTCCGCCCATCTTTGTTCCTCTGAGCGAAAAAATCGACGATCTTTTAAAGGTTCTAAAAAAGCACAAATCCCACATCGCCATTGTTCTTGACGAATACGGCGGAACCTACGGTCTTGTCACAATGGAAGATATTCTGGAAGAGCTCGTCGGCGAAATCTGGGACGAACACGACGAAGTGGTCGAATCGTTCCATAAAATTGATAATCTTAATTACGATGTGGACGCTTCCGAAAATGTTGACGAATTTGCGGAATTTTTCGATCTCGATCTTAAAACCGAAATCGTGACCATCGGCGGCTGGGTTGCCGATCAGCTTGATCGAATTCCTTCCGTCGGCGACGAATTCAGCTATGAAAACCTTCACATCCGCGTAACCGAAACCGAAATGCACCGCGCCTCCAAGCTGAAGGTCACAATCGTGCAGCCGGAAGACGGCGAAGACGAAGACAAAAAAGAAAACTGAGCCAAGAAAACCAAATTTTGCCCGGCTTTAAAAGCCGGGTCATTTTATCCAAAGAATCGCCAGATCAGAAAGCCTCCGGCAATCAGTATAACGCCCAGAAACCCCGTCCAGAACCAGCGAGGCACGCTAACCAGTATAACAATCACGCCTGCGGCAATCAAAATCCCGCCTAAAATCTTACCGAGAATCGGGCATGCACCCGAAAGCGCTTTCAATATCGCCATCAAAAATCGCCTCCCCACATGTATTCATATGCGGGAGGCGATTTTCTGTTTCATTATTCTTGATCGGTCGGCATACATCTGAGCTCGTCAACAAACGCCTTCGGATTTTCCGCTTTGAAAAATGCGGAACCGGCGACCAGCATATCCGCGCCGGCTTCCGTCACGAGGCGCGCCGTTTCCAGATTCACGCCGCCGTCCACCTCGATGATTTTGCTTAGACCCCGGGCCTTCAGAATGCTTCTTAGCTGTCTTACCTTTTCAACCGTAAACGGAATCATTTTCTGACCGCCCTTTCCGGGTTCGACGGTCATAATGAGAATCATATCCGCATCCTCAAGCACGTCCTCAATCATGGAAATCATCGTAAACGGCTTTACGCTCACGCCCGCCAGACACCCGCACGCGTGTATTTTGTCGATGCAGTCCTTAAGCCCAAACCCCGCCGCCTCCGCGTGCACGGTAATGTATTTTGCGCCCGCCTTGGCAAAGGATTCAATCTGCTTTTCGGGATTCTGAATCATGAGGTGCACGTCCAGCGGAATGTCCTTCTTCGCAACCATCTTCAAAATCTCCTGGCCAAAGCTGATCGCAGGGACGAACGTTCCGTCCATTACGTCGTAGTGGAGAACGTCCGCACCGGATTGGATAACCTTATCAATTTCATCTCCCAGCTTCAGATAATTGGCCGCCAGCATCGACGGAGCAACCTTAATCATAGCGGTTTTTCCACCTTTCCTTCATTTCAGTCAAGATTTCAATATAACTGTCGTATCGCTCGCGGGAAAATTTTCCTTCATTCAGCGCATCCTTCACGCAGCAATCCGGTTCGCCCGCGTGATAGCACGGAGAAAACCGGCATTTGCCTTCATACGGAAAAAATTCCGGATACCAAAGGCTGACTTCTCTGGGCTCAATCAGATCCGTTTCAAGAAGGCTGAAGCCGGGCGTGTCCAGAACGCGTCCGCCGCCCTCCACCGAAATCAGTTCGCAGCGCCTCGTCGTGTGCTTTCCGCGCTCAATTTTGTCGGAGACGCGCCCCACCATAAGATCCAGCGAATACAAAGCATTGATCAGCGACGACTTTCCAACGCCCGACTGACCGCCGAACGCATGCGTAAGCCCCAAAAGCCTCTTTTTCAGCTCCTCCACGCCCTCGCCGCGCTCCGCCGACGCCAGCATAACGTCAATTCCGGCGCCTCTATAGCGGCGCTTGATGGCTTCCGCCGCATCCCTGTCCAAATCGCATTTATTGATAACCAGCATCGCGTCGATTTTGGCTTTTCTTGCGCTGATCAGCATTCGGTCGATGAGCAGGGAATCAATTTTCGGCGAAGCAGCCGCGCATACCAGCACGATCAGGTCGATATTGGCAACGCTCGGACGAACGAGGGAATTGTCTCTTGGAAGGATTTCCTTAAGCCATCCGTCCATTTCGCCTCTGGCTGGTTCAAATTCGACTCTGTCTCCCACAAGCGGCGTAAGCTTCACGCGCCGGATCTTCGCCTGCGCGCGCAGCTGATGAACCGTGCCGGTTTCATCCATCACATAGTAGAAGCCGCCGATTCCGCGAAGTATAATTCCAGTCAATTCATTTCCTCCGATTATTGGAACGATACATATTTTGTGTGATCCAGTTCGCCGTCAAAATACACGTCCACCTTGTGTTCTCCTGCTTCGCTGCTCGTCAGATCCACAATCAGCGTATCTTCCGTCTCATGAAGCGCATTGTACGCCTCTTTTACCGCGCCGGACGGCGAGGTCTGTATGATTTTCACATTCATCGTCAGCGGCACAAACACATGGAATTGCGCATAATATACCGTCGGGTTCGGAAGCGCAATGTATACGTCCACGCTCGTTCCCTTATATACCTCGGTATCCGCCGTCGGGTTTTGGAAAACCACCGTGTCGGGTACCGCATCCATGGCGTATGCCGTTGAAGTCGCGCCGATTTTGAGACCTACAGCGTTCAACGCCTGCGCAGCCTGATTTGCGGTCATGCCGTATAATTGCGGCACCAATACCTCGTTGCTGTTGACCTTGAGCGTGATAATCTGCCCTTCCTGCGCCTTCCCGGCGTTCGGAATCTGCTCAAGAACGACGTCTACCTCCCGATCAGGCACAACCACATATTCCACAGACACGCGGGCAAAGCCATAGTCGGAAAGCGTCGAAAGCGCCTCTGAAAGCGTCATATCGACGGTGTCGGGCAGTTCTACCGGCTCGGCGCCCAAGCTTACGTAAATGGTGATGACATCGTTTCTGCGGGCGCGTTCGTTTGCCTCGGGCTGCTGACGAATGACTTCACCCGCCGGATAGTCCTCCGAATACATCTGCTCCACTTCCGCCTGCAGTTCATAATTGTACAGCATAACCTGCGCAATGTCCTGCGAATAGCCGGTGACATTGGGAACGTCCACGCCGTACAGAATGTCCGATACCTTTACGGCGCCTGCGGCGACCGCCGCTACAACGCCCACGCAAGCAACCGCCGCAAGCAGCGTCGTCAGGCCGTGCACGCGAAGATAGCGCCAGAAGGAATTTTCACCCTCCGTGTCCTCGTCTTCCTCAAAATCCTGAATGAAGCCGCCGCCCGGCATGCGAAGAGCGCGCTTCAAATCCTTCGCCATTTCGCTGGCCGTCTGATACCTTTCCTTCGGATCCTTGGCAAGCGCCTTCATAATCACTTCGTCAAGGCCCTTTGAGATGTCCCTGTGGAGCGCGCGCATGCTTCTGGGCTGTTCGTTGACCTGCTTAAGCGCAACGGAAACCGCCGATTCGCCGTCGAAAGGCACCGTGCCCGTCAGCATTTCATAAATAACCACGCCCACGGAATAAAGATCGCTCTTGGCGTCCGCAGGCTCTCCCTTGGCCTGCTCGGGCGATACGTAATGAACCGAACCAAGCGCGGTATTCGTAGAGGAAATCGTGCCGGTTCCCTGATTGACCAGACGCGCAATACCAAAGTCAGCCACCTTGATTTCGCCATTTTGGTCAACCAGAATATTCTGGGGCTTTATGTCTCTGTGAATGATATTGTTTTTATGGGCGTGATCCAGCGCCGCTAGAATGCGAAGCGCATACCGAACGGCAATATTTGCGGAAACGCGTCTTTGACGGACGATAATATCCTTTAAGGTATCGCCGTCAATCAGCTCCATGACGATGTATTTTTTGCCGCCGTCGCTTCCGACGTCGAACATCTTCACGATATTGTCGTGCTGCATCTTGCTGGCTGCGATGGCTTCATGCGCGAATCTTCTGACAAAATCGCTGTCCGCCTCATACTCCGGCCTTAGAACCTTTACCGCGACCTCGCGCTGCTTCTTTTCATCCGTCGCGCGATACACAACCGCCATGCCGCCCGTTCCGATTACGCCGTTAATGCGATAACGCCCGGAGAGCACTTTATTCATCGCCTTCACACTCCCCGACTGCGGCAATCAAAACCGTCACATTGTCTGCGCCGCCCGCGTCAAGCGCCATCCGAATCAAGGTCGATACCTTTTCCTGGATCGGAGTATCGGAGATCAGCGTCTTTTTGATGACATCGTCCTCCAGATACATCGTTAGCCCATCCGAGCAAAGCAGCCAGATATCTCCCTTTTGAAGATCAAAGGTAGAAACGTCCGCCTCTACCCTTGGCCAAGGACCGATAGAGCGGGTAATTACGTTTCTTTGCGGATGCGTGCGCGCCATCTCCGGGGTGATCGCGCCGATTTTCACAAGCTCCTCCACGTAGGAATGATCCGTGGAAGCCCGCATGAGATTTCCTTCGCGCATTCGATACGCGCGGCTGTCGCCCACATGACCCAAAACAACCGTATCCTCAGAAAACCACAGCGCGGTCATCGTCGTACCCATGCCCTTTTTGGACGCGTCCTTTTCCGATTCCAGATACACTTCGCGGTTTGCCTTTCCAAAGGCATAGCGCATTCTGTCCTCAGAAACCGTTTTTTCCGCGCTCAGGATCTCCTTGAGCATGCGAATGGCCATGCTGCTGGCGACTTCGCCCGCTTTATGTCCGCCCATGCCGTCGGCTACCGCGACAAAGCTTTCGCCCTGCTGCGGCATATAGTACGTGTCTTCATTGAGCGTTCGGACGCATCCGACGTCGGTTGCGCAAAAAACTTTCATGGTGTTCCTCCGTTTTACTTGCTGAGTCCATTTTCATTCAGGCGGGATCGGCGAAGCTGTCCACACGCGCCCTGAATGTCGTCGCCCATCTCCCGGCGGCGCGTTACGGAAATATGCTTATCTTCCAAACGCTTCTGAAAATCCTTCATCACCCTTTCACCGGGCGTAAACAGATTTCTTTCCTTCACGTCGTTTAAGGGAATCAGGTTTACGTGGCACTGCATGCCGCGAAGGCGGCTGGCGAGCTCGTCGGCGTTTTCCAAAGAGCAGTTTACATCCTTCACCATCGCGTATTCAAAGATCACGCGTCTGCCTGTCTTTTCGATGTATTCGCGGCACGCATTTAAAAGCTCGTTCATGCCGTAAGCGTTTGCAACAGGCATCAGGCGCTTTCTGACTTCATCATTGGGCGCATGAAGCGAAATCGACAAAGTAACAGGCATGCCCTCCCCGGCAAGCTTTTTAATACCCGGAACAAGGCCGCAGGTGGAAAGGGAAACGTTTCTTAAAGAAATGTTCAAACCGCCGGGATCGTTTAGAAGCCTTAAAAAGCGGACGACTTCGTCATAGTTGTCCATCGGCTCTCCGCTTCCCATCAAAACGACGTTGTGGATTCTGCCCTCGCCGAATTTTTCGGTTATGTGCCTGTTCACAATCAAAATTTGTCCAAGCATTTCATCGGCGGTCAGATTTCTGACGCAGCCGTCCAAGGTGGACGCGCAAAACGCGCAGCCCATCCGGCAGCCCACCTGCGTGGATACGCACAATGTATCGCCGTGATGATAACGCATGCGGACGCCCTCGATGATGTTGCCGTCCAGAAGCTCATAAAGGTATTTTTCCGTGCCGTCCAGCTTTGATTCGATGCTTTCAAGAATCCGTATGCTTTGAGAAATGCAGCTTTCAGAAAGCTTTTCGCGAAGCGCCTTGGAAAGGTTGGTCATCTCGGAAAAGTCCCGGCCTCGCATGAGCCACTCGTGCACCTGCTTTGCGCGGAATTTCCCTTCGCCGACTGACTTCATATAGTCCTCGATTTCATTAAGAAATAAGCCGGACAAGCGAATTTTGTTTTCCATCATACGTCCACCCGGCGCATTCGCGCAATAAAGAATCCCTCAACGCCGTCGCGATTGGGAAGAAGCGAAAGCATGCCGCCCATAAAGCGGTTTTTGAGCGCGTCGGGCACCCAACGATCGTCCAAATCGAGCTTAAATTCCGGATGATCGAACAGGAACGCCTCTATCTGTTTTTCGTTTTCCTCGGGCAGAATCGAGCAGGTGGAATACACAAGCACACCGCCGCGCTTTACATACTGCGAGGAGGCTTTCAAAATCTTTTTCTGCGTATCGATAAGAGACGCAATGCTCTCGTCGGTCACGCGGTATTTAAGGTCGGGCTTGTCGGTCATAACGCCGACGCCGGAACAGGGCGCGTCGATCAGAACAGCATCCGCGCTCAGATAGAATTCTTCCTTGGCGACGGAGGCGTCGCGCGCTGCGGCTCTTAAATTGTCAAGCTTGAGCCGCTTGCCCATGGCCTTTAAAAGCTCCACGCGGTGCGGATGAACGTCCCACGCATGCACGCGGCCCGTTCCCTTCATCATTTCGCACATGAGCGCGCTCTTTCCGCCGGGCGCGGCGCAAACGTCGATGACGGTCATGCCGGGTCTGGCGTTCACAGCCATCGCGGAAAGCATGCTGCTTTCGCCCTGAATGGAGAACTCGCCGTCGAAAAAGTCAGGATCGCCCGCAAGATTGCCCGCGTGGGAAATGAGGTACGCGCCCTCCACAACGCCCTTTTTCCATGCCCAGCCGCGTTTGTTCAGATATTCCTCAAACTGAGCAAAGTCGCGCTTCATGAGGTTGGGGCGGATGGTTTCGGTGCGCTCTGCAGGACGGAAAGAAACGATCTTTTCCGCCGTTTCAACGCCGTAGGCGTTGATCAAGCGATGCAAAATCACTTCGCACACGGAATATTTTACGGACAGGTATTTGACCTTATCCTCGTTTTCGTCCGGATATTTGAGGCCCTCGCCCTCTTTGGCGCGAAGAAGATTTCGAAGCACGCCGTTTACAAACCCGGTTGCTTCATCCTTTCCGATCGCTCGCGCCTGCTTGACCGCCTCGTCCACAGCGGCGTGCGGCGGAATTTTGTCCATAAACAGAATCTGAGCGCACGCGATGTGAAGAATGTCTTCAATGGCGGGATCGGGCTTGGCGTTTACAAATGCGTTTAAAACATATTCGATGTTCAGACGATTTTCAACCGCCTGATAGAAAATAGACGTGGCCAGACGGCGATCGTCGGGCGATAAACGCGACTCGCGAAGGCGCTTGTCCAGAGCCAGCTGAGCATACGCGTCAAAGCGGTTTACGTCCTGAAGAGCATAAAGCGCCACGCGTCTTGCGTCCAGCCCCTTAAACTGAGGCTTCTGGACGCGCTCGGTTTTTTTATCGAAGGTTTTTTTGTCGAAGGATTTCTTCTCGAAACGCTTTCCCTCTGAATTTCTCTTTTCAAACGGCTTTTTGTCGAAGGTTTTTTTATCGGAATCCTTCTTCTCAAACGGCTTTTTCTCAAAAGGCTTCTTTTCAAAGAATTTCTTCTCGCCGTCCTTTTTATCAAACGGCTTTTTTCCGAAGGGCTTGCCTTCCGTCTTTTTCCGTCAAAGGACTTCCTGCCGAAGGTTTTTTTCTGCTGATCGAATTTCTTTTCCATTATTCTTCATCAAACCTCGCACCCAGTTTTTTCCCGGAAAGATACGCCTTTGCCGTCATTCGTTTCGCGTTCGGCGCCTGCATTTCGATAATTTCGATGGTTTCGCCGTTTCCGCACGCGACGATAAGGCCCTCCTTCGCGCTTGCGGCGATTACCGTGCCGGGCGTTTCCTGAGTAGTTCTCTCGCACTTTTTCGCAAGCCACACCTTGACAACCTCGCCGTTTATCTTGGAAAATGCGCCCGGCCATGGGTTCACGCCGCGAACAAGGCAGTCGATTTCCTGCGCATGCTTCGTCCAGTCGATCTTTCCAAGCTCTTTGGAAAGCATGGGATCATAGGTCATTTCCTCTTCCTTCTGGGGCACGGGCGTGATTCTGCCTTCCCAGTAGGCGGGAAGCGTTTCCTTCAAAAGCGCTGCGCCCACATACGACAGGCGCTCTGTGAGCTGTCCTGCAGTTTCGCTATCGCCGATTTCGACTTCTCTTTTAAGAAGCATATCGCCCGTATCAAGGCCGACGTCCGTCAGCATCGTAGTTACGCCGGTGACTTTTTCTCCCTGAATAATCGACCAGTTAATGGGCGCGGAGCCCCTGTGCTTTGGAAGCAGTGAGGCGTGCACGTTAACCGTTCCAAGGCGCGGAACCTCCAAAAGCTTTTTGGACAAAATCTGGCCGAACGCCGCCGTCACCACGATATCGGGCTTGAGGCTGCGCATTGTGTCCAGACCTTCCTGCTTTCTCACGCGTTCAAACTGGAAAACAGGGACGCCTCTGGCCTCGGCTTCGCGCTTGACGGGCGTAACCTCGACCTTGTGACCGCGTCCGACGGGACGGTCGGGCTGGGTGAAAACGCCCACGACCTCCACATTCTCCATTTCAAATAAAGCCTTTAAAGACGGCACGGCAAATTCGGGCGTGCCCATAAAGACGATGCGCATTTATTATTCGTCCTCCCTGCCGGTCACGTCTTCGATGATCTTGTCCACATATAAAACGCCGTCCAGATGATCAAGCTCGTGGCACAGCGCACGCGCAAGCAGACCCGTGCCCTCGACCTCAATCAGCTGTCCCTTTCGGTTGATCGCCTGAACCACGCATCTTTCGGGACGTTCGACGGTGGCTCTGCGTCCGGGAACGCTTAAGCACCCTTCCACATCCACATAACTTCCCTCGGTTTCGACGATTTCAGGATTGATCAATTCTAAAAGTCCCTCGCCTACGTCGATGACGACCACGCGCCTTAATACGCCCACCTGCGGCGCGGCAAGACCTACGCCGTCGGCGGCATACATGGTGTCCGCCATGTCGTCCAGCAGGGTTTTAAGTCTTTTGTCGATTTCCGTCACGGGACGGCTGGTTTTGCGCAGGGTCTCGTCGCCCTCGCGCAGGATTCTGCGAATTGCCATATTCGTCTCCCCCTTAAAAGAAAGCCATTTCATCAGATCATGCTCGCGGGATTGACTTCAAGCTCAATTCTGACCTTGTCCATCCCGCCTTCGGCAATTTCCTCCATCATGGCTGTGATTTCATTGACTCTGCCTTTTGAAAGCATTTTTACATAAACCTGCCAGCGATATTCGCCCCTAAGCATTTTAATCGGCGCAGGCGCGGCCTGAACGGCCAAAACATCTGAATGCCATTTGTTGTTCGTGAGAATTATATTGATTCTGTCCTGAATCCGCATCGCCGCTTCCTCAGGCGCCTTCATATCCTTTGAAGAAATGACGAGGCGCGAAATTACGGTATACGGCGGATACAGGGCGTGTTTTCTGTAATTTGCTTCCGTGTGATAAAACGCGCGATAGTCCTGTTTCACGGCGCATTTAAGCGCATAATGGTCGGGCGTATACGTCTGAATAACCACCTTGCCCGGGCTGTCGCTGCGTCCGGCGCGACCCGCCACCTGCGTAAGCAGCTGAAATGTTCTTTCCGAGCTTCTGTAATCGGGAAGGTTCAAAGTTGTATCCGCCGCGATTACGCCGACCAGCGTAACGTTTGGAAAATCCAGTCCCTTAGCGATCATCTGGGTGCCGACCAGAATTCTTGTTTCGCCCTTTCTGAACGCGTCCAGAATTTTGGCATGGCCGTCCTTGCCCTGCGTGGTGTCCACGTCCATACGTCCGACGGGAACGCCGGGGAAAAGCTGCCTTGCTTCCTCCTCAACCTTCTGCGTGCCCGCGCCGAAAAATTTGATAAATTTGCTCTGGCACGCCGGACATTTTACCGGCGGCCTCAGCGTTTTTCCGCAATAGTGGCAATGCATGTTGCCGTCCGACTGATGATAGGTCATGGAAACGTCGCACTCGCCGCATTTTTCCACATGTCCGCACGCACGGCAGGAAACAAAGGTCGAGTGTCCGCGCCGGTTGATAAACAGCATCGCCTGTTTTCCGTTTTCCAGACATTTTTTCATTTCGCTTACAAGCCTTCCGGAAAAAATGCCCTTGTTGCCCATTTCGAATTCGCGCCTCATGTCCACGATTTCGCATTCGGGAAGCCGTCTGCCCATGACGCGCTTATTAAGCTCCAGAAGCGACAGCCTGTTTTCGGGCCTGACGCCCGGCATCGCGCGCATATAGGTCTGAATGGACGGCGTCGCGCTTCCGAGAAGCAGTACGGCCTTCGCCATCAAACATCTCTGCCACGCGACCTCTCGCGCATCGTATCTCGGGCGCTTTTCGCTTGAATATGCGCCCTCATGCTCTTCATCAATGATGATCGCGCCCAGATTTTTTACCGGCGCAAACACCGCGCTTCTCGCGCCGATGACGACGCGCGCTTCACCCATGCGAATTCTTTCCCACTCGTCGTAGCGTTCGCCCTGAGACAGGCGCGAATGAATGACGGCGGCGCTTTTTCCGAATCTTGCGTGAAACCAGCCCACCATCTGGGGCGTCAGCGCGATTTCGGGCACAAGCACGATCGCATCCTTTCCGCGCTTAAAAACCTCGCGGATCAAGCGGATATATACTTCGGTTTTTCCGCTCCCGGTCACGCCGTGAAGCAGAAACCTGCCTCCGCCGTGATCAAGCGCGTTCACAAGCTCGTCCGCCGCCGACTGCTGACCCGGCATAAGATCAGGATCGACATGCGCCCGCCCGTTATCGTCCACGCTGGGCGCGCGGCGCACGCGGTCATCTACAATGCGGATGATGCCTTTTTCCAATAAAGCCGCGATTGCTGCGCTTGCGCCGGGGATGATTTCGTTTAGATACGCCGTAGGCTTTGCGCCCGTATTAAGCGCTCTGACGACCTCCAGCTGCTTGGGCGCACGCTTTAAAAGCGCCTCCGCTTCCTCCGCGCTCATGGACAGGCTTGCAATTCTGATCGTCTTTTCCTTCACACGCTGATTGCGCATAACGGATGGAATCATGAGCCTGAATGCGTCTGCAAAATAGCAGTTGTATTTTTTCTGCATCCAAAAAGCAAGCTCAATCATCTCGGGATAAATGGCGTGCGACTCATCCCGTTTTTTGAGAATGGGCTTGATTTTCTTTTCGTCAAAGCCCGCCTCGTTTTTTAGTTTTATGACAAATCCCTCAAGCGTTCTCGGACCAAACGGCACAACCACCATGTCGCCGGGCGACACGGTCATGCCTTCGGGCGCCGCGTATGTGAACGTTTTGTCCACATCGCCCGCCGAGAGAAATACAATCACTTCCGCGTATTGCACGTAAAAACCCTTTCCACATGATCGAGAATCTTATCGGCAACGTCTTTTTTGGACATCCGGGGATATTCCGTCATGCCTTCTTCCGAAAGCACTGAAACTACGTTTGTGTCTGTACCAAAGCCCGCGCCGGGCTTGGTCACATCGTTTGCAACGATCAAATCTGCGTTTTTTCGTATGCGCTTTCCCTGCGCGTTTTCCGTTACGTTCTCGGTTTCGGCGGCGAAGGCTACAAGCACCTGCCCCTCCCGCTTAACAGTACCCAAGTGCTTTGCAATGTCTGGCGTGGAAACGAGGGTAAGCGTCATGCTGTCGCCGGTTTTTTTGATTTTCTGATCCTTAACCGTTTCGGGCGTGAAATCGGCGGGCGCGGCGGCCTGAATGACGACGTCCGCGCATTTTGCAAGCTCCGTGACGGCTGAAAACATGTCCTGCGTGCTCTCAACGCGCGTAACGCATATGCCTGAGGGTTCGGGAAGGTTTACAGGGCCCGTCACAAGCTCAACCTTTGCCCCTCTGTCCCGCGCGGCTTCAGCGATGGCATAGCCCATTTTGCCGGTCGAGCGGTTGGTGAGAAACCTGACAGGATCCAGCTTTTCGCGCGTGGGACCCGCGGTGACGAGCACGGTTTTTCCCTCAAAATCGCGCTTGGCAATAAGGATTTTCTTTGCTTTTTCAAAAATTTCGATAGGCTCCGCCATTCTGCCGACGTCCGTAATTCCGCAGGCAAGCTCGCCCGACGCGGGGCCGACCACAAAAACGCCTCGGCTTTTCAGCGTTTCCATGTTCGCCTCTGTGGCTTTGTTTCTCCACATGCCGCTGTTCATCGCCGGGGCAATCAGAACGGGCGTGGTCATCGCCATGACGGTGGTTGAAAGAAGGTCGTCCGCAATGCCGCAAGCCATCTTTCCAATGATGTTCGCAGTCGCCGGGGCAATCACAGTCAGATCCGCAAAATTCTGAAGCGAAATGTGCCCGATTTCCCACGCTTTATTGAAATTGTCGGAATAGACCTGCTTTCCCGACAGCGTTTCAAAGGTCAGAGGGCTCACAAATTCCTTCGCATGCTCCGTCATGACCACGCGAACAGACGCGCCCGCTTTCACAAAAAGGCGCACAAGCTCGCATGCCTTATACGCCGCAATACCGCCGGTTACGCCGACAACGACATTCTTTCCTGTGAGCATAATGCCTCCTAAACTGTCATTCAGAATAGCGCAAAGCCGAAGCAGGCCATTTTTCAGCTCGCTTCGGCGTTATTTACCATTTTTAGGGCGCGTTTATTCATCCGCTTCTTCCGTGCGGGAATAAGTGATGAGGCCGCGATGGATTTCTTCAATCGCAATGGACAGGGGTTTGTTTTCCTTGGTATCAAACAGGGGCTGCTCGCCTTCAATCAGCTGACGGGCGCGCTTGGCAGCCTCAACGGCCAGCGTATAACGGCAATCAACGCGCTTTAAGAGCTCGCCAATGGGGGGATCGATCATCATGGGGAAGTTCCTCCTTATATCCGAATGGATCAATTTATTCTACATTCTGAAGCTGTTCGCGCAGCTTTTCAATGGCGCTTTTGCATGCAATCACAGACTGCGTAATCGGGATATCCTGCGATTTTGAAGAGATGGTATTGACCTCGCGGTTCATCTCCTGAACGATAAAATCAAGGCTTCTGCCGACGGGCTCGGACAAAGCGCATTTCTCCCTCGCCTGACGGATATGGCTTTTAAGCCGCACATTTTCCTCCGCGATCGCCGCGCGGTCCGCCATAATGGCAACCTCCTGCGCAAGGCGGCTTTCGTCGAGCTGTCCGCCTAAAAGTTCCTCGACGCGGGCCTTCAGCTTCGCCTGATACTCCAAAACCGTTTCGGGATAGCGCTTTTCGATAAACTCGTTTTCCTTCTCGATTTCGGAAATCTTTAAAAGCATGTCGGCCTTCATGGCCTCGCCCTCTTTTAAGCGCATGGCGTTTAAATTGTCCAGCGCATCGTTCATGGTTTTGAGCATAAGCTCCTTAAGCGCCTCTTCATCCTCCGCGTTTTCGGTGATTCGAAGGGCGTCGGGAAGGCGGGAAATCAGGGAAAGGGAGCGGTCGTCGCGAAGGCCGGTTTCCTTTTCAATTTCGTCAAGCGCCGTCATATACGCCTTAACAAGGCCCATATCAGCGGTGACAATCTTGGAATCATCCCGAAGATTCACATATGTACAGAACACGTCCACATGACCGCGGGAAAGCTTGCCTGCGATCGCTTTTCTCGCCGCATCCTCAAGGAATGCAAAGGAGCGCGGCATGCGGAAGTTTAGGTCCAGAAAGCGATGGTTCACGCTTTTTAATTCGATTGTCATTGTGCGGCCGTCCGCCTGATTGGTCGCGCGGCCGTAACCCGTCATGGAATACATGAAATGCTTAACGCCTCTCAATCCATCTTAATCCAATTTATTATATCACATTCTGCATGCATTTGTGTTATCGAACAATGAAATTATTATGCTTAAATTGCCCATGCGAGCATTCTCAGGAATTCTTCTTCATTAATCACGCGGACGCCCAATTCCTGCGCCTTTGAAAGCTTGCTGCCCGCGTTTTCGCCCGCAACGACGAGGGAGGTTTTCTTTGAGACAGACGACGCGGCTTTTCCGCCGCTGACTCTGATCCTTTCCTCCGCTTCGCTTCTTGAAAGACTTGAAAGCGTGCCCGTGACGACCACCGTCATGCCAGTAAATGCGCCGCCCTCCGCCTTTTTCTCCCAAACGGGCCGAACGCCCATTTGAAGGATGCGCATGCATTCATTTCTGGTCTCCTCGTTTGAGAAAAACTCCACAATGCTCTTTGCCACGATTTCTCCGATTTCGGAAATCTCCAATAGCTCCTCTTCCGTCGCAGCCATAAAGCGTTCCATTGAGGTATATTTCTCCGCAAGATCGCGCGCGGTTTTTCTGCCGATGTTCGGAATGCCGACGGCGAATATGAAGGAATCGAGCTTGACGGATTTGCTCTTTTCAATTGCATCAATCAGGTTCTTCGCTTTCTTTTCGCCAAACCGCTCAAGGTTTGAAAGCTCGTCAAACGTAATTTTATATAAATCCGCCGGTTCCTTTATGCCGAGGGACAGGATCAGCTGCCTTGCCGTCTTTTCCGAAAAAGCCTCGATATCCATGGCCTCGCGCCCGGAAAAATGCTTTAAGCGCATGACAATCTGTTCCATGCAGCCGAGGCGGTTCGGACAGAAGATGTGCGCGCCTCTTTCCACCAAAAATGCGCCGCAGCCGGGGCAGATTTCGGGTTTTAAAACCGCTCTCTCCCCTTCCTGATATTCGTCCACGCGGCCCATAATCTCGGGAATCACCTCGTTGGAACGGCGAATCCACACGCGCGCGCCGATTTTCACGCGCTTTCTCAAAATATCTGCGTAGTTGTTGAGCGTCGCCTTTTTAACCGTTGCGCCCGCAATTTCAACAGGCGATACGTGCGCAAGGGGCGTGAGCTTTCCGGTTCTGCCGATTTCCCACGTGACGTTCTCAAGAAGCGAGGTCACTTCCTCCGCTTCAAATTTAAACGCAATCGCCCATCTCGGGAATTTTTCCGTGCTTCCAAACGCCTCTCGGGTCGCAAAATCGCATACCTTCACAACCGCGCCGTCAATCAGATAATCAAGATACGATCTCGATTCGCCGATTTCACGGATTTTCTCCAAGACTTCCTTCTCATTCCCTGCAAAAAGCTCGCAGCTGGAGGTAGGAAAGCGGTTTTCCTTCAGAAAGGCAAGCATTTCCTCCTGCGACTGAAAGGTTTTCCCCTCAATATAGTTGACATTATAAAAGCACGCGTCCAGGTTTCGGGATTTTGTTACCATGGGATCGAGATTTCGAAGCGCGCCCGCCGCGCCGTTACGCGCGTTTTTAAGGGGCTCTTTCGCGCATTGGTTGTACTTTTCAAGCACGCTTAAGCGCATATAGCATTCGCCGTTGACCTCAAGCGTGCCCATAAAAGGAATGGACAGAGGAATGGAATTGATGGTCAGCGCCTGCGGAAGAATCGCTTCGCCCGTCACGCCGTTTCCGCGCGTCGCAGCCTGAACGAGCTTTCCCTCCCTGTAGGTGAGGCACAGGGTCAAGCCGTCAAACTTATGCTCAACGACATATCTAAGCGCGGGAAGCTCATTTCCGCCGGCAATCGCCTCGTTTCTAAGCTTTTCGCATCTTCTGATCCACTCGCCAACCGCTTCCGCGCTCTGCGCCTTATCCATACTGTAGAGGCGGTTTATGTGAGTGTGCGGCGAAAACTCCTTTAAGGGCTCGCCGCCGACGCGTCTTGTGGGCGAATCAGGCTGAATTTCGCCCGTTTCCTTCTCAAGCGCAGCCAGTTCGTCGTAAAGCTTATCGTATTCCTTGTCCGACACCGTCGGCGCGTCCAGAACGTAGTATTCGTAGCCGTATCTGTTTAAAATGTCGATAAGCTGACGCATCCTGTTCATTTTTACAAACCCTCTATCCTTATCCGATTTTGATGATGGGCGCGGTGTCCGCCGGGAATGTACGAACGCCCTTTTCGCGCCCGAAATCCACATCTACGCGAACGCCTGCGTCCGTTTGACGCACATCCTTCACAACGCCCGTTCCAAGCGTTCTGTGCGCAACCCTGTCGCCCGCGTGGAACAGGTTTGCGCCGCGCGTCTGGGACGCCCTGGAGGATATGACGTTTGCGCTTCCAAATCCCTTCTGAAGCCCGGGAATGCCGCTTAAGCCGGCTTTTCCGCCGATCGTGGGTAAGGCGGGCTTCGGATAATTTCCGCCCGGAGCAGGCCTTTGCATGGGGCGGGCAAGCCTTGCGGATGCGCCTCTCATGCGGTTATCCTCCAGAACCCTTTGCGGGATTTCTGAAACGAAGCGCGAAATTTCGTTCGCCTGACGCGCGTTGTACAGCATGCGGTTTCCCGCATGGCTTAAGAAAAGATGGCGTTTCGCGCGGGTGATACCCACATACATGAGCCTGCGTTCTTCCTCCATCTGGTCCTCGTCAAACATTGCCCTTGAAATCGGGAAGATGTTCTCTTCAAGGCCGGTCAGAAATACGGCAGGAAATTCAAGGCCCTTTGCCGAGTGCAGCGTCATAAGCGTAACGGCGCTGGTTTTTTCCTCTAAATTATCGGTATCCGTGACCAGCGCGACGTTTTCAAGGAAGCCTAAAATGCCCTCCTCGGGATTCTGCTTATCGTATTCGACGACGGCGGACACAAGCTCCTTGATGTTTTCAACTCGGGAGGCGTCCATCTCGTCTTTGCTGTTTTCATACTGCTTTAGGATGCCCGTTTTTTCAAGCACCTTTTCAACAAGCGCGGCGCACGTAAGATCCAGCATTTCGCCGGTTAAGTCGACGATCAGATCGCCGAACGCGCGCACGCTGTTGAGCGCACGGGCGGAAAGTCCTATCTTGTCTGCGTCCAGAACCGCGTTCACCATCGAATACTCGTTCTGTCGCGCATAGGCGTGGATGGCTTCGACAGTCGTATCTCCGATTCCGCGTCGGGGCTCGTTAATAATTCTGCGAAGTGCAACGTCGTCGTCCGGGTTAATCAGAAGCCTTAGATATGCGATAACGTCCTTGACTTCCTTGCGGTCGTAGAATTTGAGTCCTCCGTATACGCCGTAGCGGATGCCGCGTCTGACGAGCGCTTCTTCAAGAACGCGCGACTGGGCGTTGGTTCTGTAAAGAACGGCGATATCGCCCGCCGGAAGCCCCTTTCGCATAAGGCTTGAAATTCCGTCGCACACCCATGCCGCCTCGTCCCTTTCATCAAGGGCGTGGTAGAGCTTGATTTTGTCTCCGCCGTCCGTTTGAGTCCAAAGCGCCTTTTCTTTTCGGCCCGTGTTGTGGGCAATCACTTGATTGGCCGCGTCCAGAATGTTGGCGGTCGAGCGATAGTTCTGCTCAAGCTTGATGACCGGGCAGCCGCCGTAGTCCTTTTCAAATTCCAGAATGTTTCTTAAATCCGCGCCGCGCCAGCCGTAAATGGACTGGTCGTCATCGCCGACCACGCATACGTTTTTCTTGTCGCCCGAAAGCAGCTTTACCAGCATATACTGCGCAAGGTTGGTATCCTGATACTCGTCCACCAGTATGTAGGAAAACTTGCGTCTGTAGCTTTCAAGCACCGGCGGATGCTCCGAAAGAAGGATCAGCGTTTTCAAAATCAAATCGTCAAAATCCAGAGCGTTGTTGTTTTTGAGTTGATTTTCATATTCGAGATACGCGCGGTAATACGGTTTTGAGCGCATATCGCTGTTTTCCTTGTACCATTCCTCCGGCGAAAGCATCTTGTTTTTCGCGTCGGAAATCACGCTTTTTACGCTTCGGGGCGGATAATTTTTGTCGTTTATATCAAGCTGCTTTAAGATGCGCTTAATGAGCGTCATCTGATCGTCGTCATCATAGATGACAAATTCGCGCTTGTAGCCCAATTTTTCAATGTCGCGCCTGAGTATTCGCGCGCAGCACGCGTGGAACGTAAGCACCCACGCCTCGTCCGCCTTTTCGCCTGCAAGCAGCGATACGCGCTCGCGCATTTCGCGCGCCGCTTTATTGGTAAATGTGATGGCGAGAATCGCCCACGCAGGCACGCCCTTTTCCAGGAGATGCGCAATTCTGTATGTGAGCACGCGCGTTTTTCCGGAGCCTGCGCCGGCGAGCACCAAAAGCGGGCCTTCCGTCGTCAGAACCGCTTCCTTCTGTTCGGGGTTCAGCAGGGTAAGATCGATCATTTGTCCGTATCCTTTTCATTCATCCTCTGAAGGATCATTTTATAGCCGTCCGCGCCGTACATAAGCGCGCGGTTCACGCGTCCAATGGTCGCGCTGGACGCGCCGGTAATTTGGGTAATTTCGGTATAGGTCACTTTATCGGTTAAAAGCTTGGCCACCTGAATGCGCTGGGAAAGATCCTCCACCTCGCGGAACGTGAGAAGATCCTCTAACAGACGATAACATTCCTCCCTGGTTTCAAGCTTTAAAAGCGCATCCACCAGCCTGTCGGTGTTTTCGTTCATGAGCTTCGATGTATACATACGGTTAATCCTTTCTCGCGTTATGGCGATAAACAACCATTATCAGTATACCATTAAAAGTCTTCTGAAGCAAGCGGAAAAAACATGCGCTCTCTCCCGGAAAGGAAAAAGCGCATCATTTTTAGTTTTTCTTAAACGTATATATCCAGCCGCGCGCCAAAATGAAGGTTCAAATGCCGTACCTTAGATCGATATACAGGCGCTCTCCTTATAGAGCAAGGCGGACGCCTTAAGAGGAATCCGCCCTGAAATGCTTTACGCGCGAATGACCGCGCCGCAGCTCTTTTCGCAGTTTTTCAGAATCTTTTCCATTGCGCCGGTGATTTCGCTTTCGGTAAGCGTATGATCGGGCGAACGGAAGGAAATGGAGAACGCCAGCGACTTCTTGTTTTCGCCCAGACGCTCGCCTCTGTATACGTCAAACAGCTTAACGTTTTCCAAAAGACGTCCGGCGCCCTTTTCAATCGCCATCATAACCTGTCCCGCGGGAACGGATTCGTCCATCACCAGCGCGATATCGCGGCTGACAGCGGGGAACTTGGGAAGCGGCTTGACCGCAGGAATCTGAACAGCGCAGCTCTTAAGCGCAGCGATATCGATTTCGGCCACGTACACGCGGCCGGAAATGTCAAACGCTTCCGCCACGTCGGGATGCACCTCGCCCATCTGACCAAGCTTCACGCTGCCGCCGCGAAGGGTGAGATTCGCCTTTCGGCCGGGATGGAAATACCCGTCGCCGCCGGCGGTTACGAAGGGCTTTAAGCCGTATACGGCGCACAGGCACATAACGACTTCCTTCATTTTGAAGAAATCCGCGTTCTCGCCGTACATGCCGACGATAAGGGTCGGAACATGCTCGGGCAGGTCGCCTTCATTCTTGGCGGGCATGAATACGGGAGAAATCTCCATAATTTTGGCTTCGGGATTGCCTCTTGAGATGTTAAGGGACAAGGCGTTGAGCATGGAGGGAACGAGGGAGGTTCTCATAACGGAGGTATCCTCGCCCAGCGGGTTTCTGATGACGACGGGATTCAAGCGCGCGTCGCCTTCCGAAAGGCCCAGCTTTTCGATCCACTTGGGCGAAATGAAGGAGAAGGTCTGCGCCTCAAAAAAGCCCATGCCGACCAGCGCGTTTTTGATGCCCGCGCCGAAGGACTGCGCCTCGTTGCGCTTGCCCGCCATGGTTTCGCCGCTCATGAGGGTGGACGGAATCGCATCGTAGCCATAGAGACGAAGGATTTCTTCGGAAAGATCCGCTTCGCCCTCGATATCCACGCGGTATGCGGGAACGGTGCAGGTGAGCGTGTCGCCGTTGAGCTCCGTATCGATATTGAGGCTTAAAAGGATATCCTCCATCTTTTCGTTGTCAACCTTTACGCCGATGCGCCTTCTGATGCGCTCGCAGCTGGCGGTGATCACGCGCTCGGGCTTGGGATTCGGATAGTTGTCAAACGCGCCGGGCACGATTTCGCCGCAGCCAAGCTGTTCAACCAGCATGCACGCGCGGTCGAGCGCCTGCATGGCGGTTTCGGCGCAAACGCCCTTTTCAAAGCGTCCGGAGGACTCGGTGCGGATACCGAGCTTGCGCGCGGTCACGCGGTTGTTTCCGCGCTCAAACGCCGCGCATTCGAACAATACGCTCGCGGTATCGTTTACGATTTCACTCTCTTCGCCGCCCATAATGCCGGCAAGGCCGGTGGCCTTTTCCTTATCGGCGATAACGAGCATATCGCTTGTTAAGGTGTGGGTCTTGCCGTCCAGCGTGGTCAGCTCTTCGCCCTCGTGCGCGCGGCGAACGACGATGGTCTGCTCGCGAACCTTGCTTAAGTCGAAAGCATGCATCGGGTGACCCGTTTCAAGCATGACAAAGTTGGTAATGTCAACGATATTGTTGATCGAACGGACGCCTGCGCCGTGCAGATACTCTCTCATCCACTTGGGAGACGGGCCGATTTTGACATTGGTGATAATTCTTGCGCAGTAGCGGGGGCAGTTTACCTCGTCCTCTACAATAACCTTTGCGTAGTCGGAGAAGGCGCCCTTGCCGTTTTCGGCGAAGCTGATTTCGGGCATGACGAAATGCTCGCCCAGAACCGTGGCGCTTTCGCGGGCAACGCCCCAAACGCTTAAGCAATCCGGGCGGTTGGCGAGAATTTCATATTCGATCACGTCGTCGCCAAGGCCGAGGAAATCGCGAACGTCTGTGCCGACAGCTACGTCTTCCTTCACAAGCACAATGCCCTCGTTCCCGCAATGAGGATACAGTCCCTCGGGAATGTCAAGCTCGGGGCCGGAGCAAAGCATGCCGAAGCTTTCAACGCCGCGAATCTTGCCGTGCTTGATGGTTACGCCGCCGGGAAGGACCGCGCCTTCCAGCGCGCAGAAAACGCGCGCGCCTGCGTGCACATTGGGCGCGCCGCAAACAATCTGAAGATCCTTTTCTCCGCCTACGTCCACGGTGCATACATGCAGATGGTCGCTGTCGGGATGCATCTCACAGGTCTTTACAAGGCCGATCACTACATTCGTGAATTTAGAAGTATTCTCCCAGCCTTCAACGGCGGTGCCGGTCATGATCATTCTCTTGGCATATTCCTCCGCCGGCATATTGATTTTGGTATATTCATTCAGCCATTTCATTGGCGCTTTCATAGTCTTTGTACCTCCTTAACCGCGGAAATGCTTTAAGAAACGGATGTCGTTTTCATAAAGGTAGCGCATATCCGGAACATTGTACTTGAGGTTGCAAAGGCGTTCAACGCCCATGCCGAAGGCAAAGCCGGAATATTTCTTACTGTCGATTCCGCACATTTCAAGCACCTTGGGATTGACCATACCGCTGCCCAAAACCTCGATCCAGCCGGTATCCTTGCAAATGCGGCAGCCCTTGCCGCGGCAGGCGGCGCAGGTTAAGTCAACTTCTGCGGAGGGCTCGGTGAACGGGAAGAAGGACGGACGGAAGCGCGTGGTAACGCCGTCGCCGTACAGGCGGCGGGCAAAGGTATCCAGCGTGCCCTTAAGGTCGCCCATGGAGATGTTTTCGTCGATCACCAGGCCTTCCAGCTGATGGAAAACCGGGGAGTGCGTCGCGTCCGCCTCGTCGGCGCGGTATACGCGGCCGAAGGATACGATGCGGATGGGCGGCTTGCGCGTGGTCATGATGCGCGCCTGAACGGGAGAGGTATGCGTGCGAAGCACGATATTGTCGTCCACATAGAACGTATCCTGCGCGTCTCTGGCGGGATGGTTCTTGGGAATATTCATAAGCTCAAAGTTGAAGTGATCGTATTCGACCTCGGGGCCCTCGACGGCTTCAAAGCCCATGCCGGTGAAGATGTCCAAAAGTTCCTCCAGAACCATGTTCATGGGATGAAGGGAACCCGCGCTTCTTTCGTTCACGGGAAGGGTTACGTCGATCGCTTCCTTTTCAAGACGCTTTTCCTTTTCCTTCTTTGCGATGGCGCTTTGCGCTTCCTGGATTGCATTTTCGATGGTGGCTCTGGCCTCGTTCACCCACTGGCCGACCATGGGACGCATTTCGGGAGCAACCTGACCCATGCCGCGCAGAATGGAGGTTAATTCGCCCTTTTTGCCCAGCACGCGCACGCGAAGCTGTTCAAGCGCCTGGGAATCCGAAATGCCCTTAAGCTCGTTAAGCGTGCCGTTTGTAATTTCTAAAACTTTTGCCTGCATTTGATTTCTCTTCCTTTCCTTACGGGAAAAATACAAACGCCCCTGCCTGAAAGCAGGGGCGAAGCATTGCTCGCGGTACCACCCGGTTCACTGAATGCCCGATAAGCATCCAGCCTCACATTCTTATAACGGGAATGACTCCGTCCGAACCTACTTCATTCTTTTCAGCCCGGAAGCTCCGGGGCGAACTTCGCAAAACCTTCTTTAGCGCGCTTTCAGCCTAAGGCGCCGCCTCTCTTTAAAAGATTGAGTTAATGCTACTTTTCCCCATCCACGCAGTATTCAGAATATCACGTTTTTCAAAAAAACGCAAAACAAGTCTTCGTTAACTTATTCTTCCTCGTCGTTTTCCGCGATTTCGAGATAGCGGTTGAACACCTTCTCAAGCTCTGCGTCGTCTTCGATAGATGCGTATACGTCGTTGCCTTCTTCGTCCTGTTCGATGGAAAGAACGATTGCCTCATCCTCACCGAACTCCTCAGAGGGCTCTACTGCGGCGAGCACTACGTAGTTCTTGCCGTCCAGCTCAAGCGTCATCAGGTGCTGAAAATCAACCTCGTTGCCGTCTTCGTCAACCAGCTGAACAATGTTGTCCTGTTCCATGTTGTAGCCTTCCATGAGTCTGAATACCTCTCTTTCGCCCGTTTCAAGGGCATCTTGGTTCATTCTATCCCAGCCGCCCGCGTCCATAAAGGACTGCAGAATGTATGTTGCGGCAAGTTTGTCAATGACTTTTTTCCGATCCTCGCGGCGAATGCCCGCGCCGATTAAAACGCGCTCCGCGCTGACAGAGGTGAGCCGTTCATCCTGAAAGCGGATCTCATAGCCCATTTCGGAAAGTCTTTCGGCAAACGCTTGGGCCTTCTGGGCCTGAGCGCCCTCTTCCCCGCTTAATTTTTTGGGGTTGCCGATTAAAATGCGGTTGGTGTCGTAATAGGCGCAAAGCTCTTTAACGCGTGCGACATCGCGCTCAATGCCCTTTGTGAATATGGTCTCCACGCCCTGCGCGGTTATGCCCAACAAATCGCTGACCGCGACGCCGATGCGCTTATCGCCCACGTCCAGCGCCAACACACGCTTTACCACATTTTCCTCCGCTAAAAAACCCGGCATAACCATGCCGGGTGAATGATCCGCATGAAACGCCTTTTATACGCCCTTTTCGTGTTTCTCCACGTAAAAGCGCACAAATTCCTCCAGAATCTCGTCGCGCTCTACGCGCTTAATCAGAGATCTGGCATTGTTGAAGCTTGTAATGTAAGTGGGATCGCCGGAGATGATGTACCCGACCAACTGCATAATAGGATCATGTCCCTTTGCCTTTAGCGCCTGATAGACATACTGAATAATCTCCTCCGCCGACTCAGGGGCCTGAGAAGCAATCGGAAACATTCTGGTTGCGCTGATTTTTTCGTTCATGGTACACCGCCTTCCCGGGTAATATTACACACAGGATAAGTATAACACATTTGGCACAATAAGTCCATACATAAATGAAACTTTTCTGCCTGAGCGCAAGTTTATTCACCGATTTATGCAAATTATTCCTGGTGGTCTAAGCAAATGCAGCGAAGGATACGTTTTAAATCGTCCTGCTCATCCCCATATCTGCTCGGCCATCCGCGATAAGACGAAAACACCCCGTTTGCGAGAAAGCGCATTCATCATACCCTCTCTGCAAACGGGGTGAAATTCAACCGATATTTCCTTTAGGCGTCTTATGCGTGATAAAAAGCATTGTACCAAATCACCGTGAAGACGACTCCGATGAAAAGAAAAACAAGGCCTGTCACAAGAACATGGCAAATGCCGCCCCTTTTGGCGCCGCTGAGCTTTCGCGCGCGATAATCGGCATATTTCTCATGTCTCGCTCTCCCCATTGGGATAAAAGTAAGAACCACGTTTCTGAGGATGAATCCGATGCCGATCAAAGCGCCCTCTTGGCTGACATACATCATGCCGGCAAACAGCGTCATCAATATGCCGGAAACGAAGAATGCGTCGGATAAGATCTGGATGTTCACCGCCGCGCTATGAGCGAAAAAACCCTTGGACCAAATCACAAGGAAGGCAATCAGCATCTCAATGCCGACGCAAATCCCGTAATTTCTTAATGCTTCCTTTGTTTTGTCTTTCACTTTGAATCGTCCGTCCTGTTATTTTAACTGCTGCCTGTATTTTTTCTCTTCAGCGTCGTTGCAGTGTACGAAATGACCCGGCGCAATCTCTCGGAACGAGGGCGCGTCTACAGAGTAGTCGTGTTCCAGAATGGGATTGTAAATGATTCTCGTGCGCTGCTTCTCATACACGGGATCGGGCAGAGGAATCGCGGAGAGAAGGGATTTCGTATAAGGATGAAGGGGATTTTTGAACAGCTCGTCAGAATTGGCCAGCTCGACCATCTTGCCAAAGTACATAACGCCGATTCGGTCGGAGAAGTATTTTACAACCGACAGGTCATGAGCGATGAACATAATGGTCAGTCCCAGACGCTGACGAAGATCGTTTAAGAGGTTGATGACCTGCGCCTGAATGGACACGTCCAATGCAGATACAGGCTCGTCGGCGATAATCATCTCAGGCTGCATGATAACCGCTCTGGCTATGCCGATACGCTGACGCTGACCGCCGGAGAATTCATGGGGATAGCGGTCCGCATGCTCGCGCACAAGGCCGACCATCTCCAGAATTTCATAGACCTTCTCGTTAATATAATTCTTATCGGTGAAGCCCTTGATAACCAAGCCTTCGGCGATAATGTCACGGACGGTCATACGGGGGTCAAGAGAAGCGATGGGATCCTGGAAGATCATCTGGATCTGAGTGATGAGCTTGCTGTTTTTTGCAACGCGGCAGCGGCTCTTATACTCTTTTTTGAGGAGAGCCATCTCCTCGGGGTTCCCCGCGGCAGCATCAAACTTGCGCTTATACTCCGTCTCCAGCGCCTTTAGCAGGGATTCGACATACCTTTTGTCTACATCACTGCTGCTGGCTTTGGCTTTTCTGATCAGCGCGCGGTTCTCGCTGGTAATCCTGGAAAGCTCATCGTTAATCTTCTTTATTTCTTCCCGAATCCGTTCTTTTTTCGCACTGTCCGCTTCTTTTTCATCCGCACGAAGGGCCTTGATCTTGGCGGAGGCTTCGGTGCGGGCGGCTGAAATCGCGTCCCGATAAGCGCGGGTACCTGCGCAGATTCTTTCGCCCTTGAAGTATACATTGCCGGAGGTAATGTCATACAGCTTGATGATAGAACGGCCGGTTGTGGTCTTGCCGCATCCGGACTCGCCGACCAGACCAAAGGACTCGCCCTTCTTGATCTCAAAGCTCACGTCATCGACAGCCTTCAGATCCTTGCGTCCTAAACGAAAATACTGGCAAAGGTGTTCCACTTTCAGCAATACTTCGTTATTCACCATGGTTGCCGCCCCTTTCTTTCATTCGCCGGATACGCTCGGTAATGATCTTCGGCATCTCTACCTTGGGAGCGCTGGGATGAAGCAGCCAGGTTGCTGCGTAATGTGTGTCAGAAACCTTGTACATCGGCGGCTGCATTTCAAAGTCGATCTCCATCGCATACTTATTTCTTTCAGCAAACGCATCGCCAACGGGGGGATAAATCATATTGGGGGGAGTGCCGGGGATGGCGTCCAGCTTCTCGTTGGTATCAAGATCCGGCATAGAGGACAGAAGCGCCCAAGTATACGGGTGCTGGGGATTGTAGAATACCTCTTCCGCCGTTCCGTACTCGACGATCTTGCCTGCATACATAACGGCAATTCTGTCCGCCATGTTCGCAACGACGCCCAGATCGTGCGTAATAAAGATAATGGAAAGGTTTCTCTCTCTCTTGAGCCGGTTGATCAGTTCAAGAATCTGCGCCTGAATGGTCACGTCAAGCGCCGTGGTCGGCTCGTCGCAGATCAGGATGTCGGGATTGGCGGAAAGGGCGATAGCGATAACGATGCGCTGACGCATACCGCCTGAGAACTCGAAGGGATATTGCTTAAAACGAATTCTCGCCTCGGGAATACCGACCTCTTCCATGAGCTTGATGGCCTTTTTCTTGGCGATCTGCTTGGTCAGGGTATAGACGACCTGAGACGCCTTTCCCTTGAGGAAATCAATGATTTCAAGGCACCGCTTATCCGCATCAAAGCTGCTTGCCGAAGAAATATCATCCTTGAACTTGTTCAGAACGCGCGAGAGGATAGAAACGATGCTCTCAATCTGAACGTCAAGCTCAATTATGGACTTGGGAACAACCTTCCAGTCCACCTTCTTGCCCTTGGCCAAGAGCGCCTCTCTCTTTGCGCTCTGACGAGCAAAACGCGCCTCTTCCTTGGGATTGTTCTTCACATAGAAGAAATACTTCTCCAATTCTCTCTCAAGGGAGCTGCCAAAGGTGTAAGCAACATTATCCTTGACAATCGCCAGAGGGTCGATGGCGGCAGTTACACAGCTGTTCGCATGCTTTGCTGCCTTCTCGGCCTTCTGAGCGGTAAAGTTGCCGGCTTTAAAGAACTTGACGGCATCCTCAAGGGCCTGTACGGCGGCTTTTTTGTTTGAGATCGTCTTTTCAAAGGAATAGCTGACGGCAAACCTGACGAGCTTCATGAAGGAGTCCATATATTCCTCGTTCAGAAGCTTTGCAGCCATTTCATTGGCCTTATCAGCAGGCATCTGGCTCAGATCCGTGTCGGGATGCTTGTACACATAGTAACCGATTCTGAAGAAATTGTACTGGGGCCCGTCCAGCATATCCTGAGCGGTTTTCTTGAGCTCCTTGAGCGCTTCCACCGTTTCAGCGGAAACCTCTTTATTGGAAGCGCCGCCGCCCACCAGCTTCTTGACAGTGTCAATCGCCGATACCTTGGAACGCTCCAAACGGGATGCGCTTTCAACGGCAGCCTCGTGAACCTTGAGCGCGTCGTGATAGCCCGACACAAAATACCTGTCGTTCATCTCCTTGAGTCTGCTCTTAATAAGAGCAAGGGAGGCAACGGCGTCGTATTTCTGCCTGTTTTCGGTCATAAACAGCAGATCTTCGATCTCTACGATCATTTCTTCCGCAGCCGTACGAGAGGCATTATAGCTGTTCTCAAGCTTCATGGCCTGAATGTTGAATTCGTTGAAGATCTTGATATAGCGATCAACATCCTGAGCGGAAACGTCGCCCTGCGGTTTCTCGGCAAGCGCTTTTTTGATCGTTTCCGAGAGAACTGCCAGCGTCTTGTTAAAGGTAACGCGGCCTTCCTTGCGGTTTGCCTTGTTCTTAAGGAGCATGGCTTCCGTGATCTGTTTGCCGATTCGCATAATCGGGTTCAAAGAAGACAGCGGATCCTGGAAGATCATCGCGATTTTGTCGCCGCGCAGCTTGTGCATCTCCTCTTCGGGGATACGGGTCAGGTCTCTGCCGTCATAGAGAATCTCGCCGCCCTCATAGATGGAGTTACCGGCAGAGATGCCCATGATGGCTTTGGAGGTAACGGACTTGCCGGAGCCGGACTCGCCAACGATGGCCAGCGTTTCGCCCTTATACAGATCGAAAGAAATGTTGCGTACCGCCTGGACCTTGCCGGCGTCCGTACGGAAGGAAATGCGAAGATCATTGACAGACAACTTAATTTCTTTATTCATGCTTAATCCTCCGTTCCTCTCAGAGAAGGATTGAACGCGTCGCGCAATCCGTTGCCGAACAGGTTAAAGCTAAGCATCAAGAGAATCAGGAACACGCAGGGGAACAGAGCCACGAAGCCAGCGTTGGCCACAATGGACTTCTGACCCGCAGCAATCAGAGTACCGACAGAAGTGGTGTTTCCGGCTTCCAGATTAATGATACCCAGATAAGAAAGGCTGGTCTCAGAATAAATCATGGAGGGAATGACCAGTGCGACGCTGGTAACGATGGTGCCCAGACCGTTGGGGAAAATATGCTTAAACATAATTCTCGAATCCCGGGCGCCCAAGGTTCTTGCTGCCAGAACATATTCCTGGTTTTTGAAGCGATAGAACTGCATACGGGTTCTGCCCGCCATGCCGATCCAGCCCGTAGCGAAGAACGCTATGAACAAGACCAGCGCCTGGCTGGTTGAGCCCATGTGGTACTTAAGAAGGGTAATAACAATCATGGTAGGAACGGAGCCAAGAATTTCAGCAAATCGTTCCATCGCAAGGTCGATCTTTCCGCCGCAGTAACCGGAAATCGAACCCCAGATAACGCCGAAGATGAAGTTTACAGCGGCAACAACCGTTGCGAAAATGAAGGAGAACCGCGCGCCGTAAGCCAGACACGCAAAGATATCCTTACCGGCATCGGTAGCGCCAAAGATGAAGATGGGCTCGGTGATTCCGTCCTTCAGAACTTCGGAGTGCTGGAAGGTATAGTATTCATAATACTCGGCTCTGACTTCAATACCGCCGTCGACCTTTCGGCCATAAGCGTAGTAATACTGCTTGCCGTCCTCTTCAAAGCCGTTCTCTCCTTCGATTCTGAGGGAGTTGTACTCAGCAATCAGGGAGCTGGGCTTCTCCGCGGGATACTTCCAGTAGTTGGGAATGATGTTTCCTTCCCTGTCAAGCTTCGGGCGGAGCGTAGACGCCTTGGCATTTTCTACCTTGTAGTATATGTTCGCGTCATACTTATTCTTTTCAAGGGTAGGTCTGTCAGACGACTTGACAACAGGATACAAAACCTGTCTTCCGGTCCTGTTCTGATATTCCTGAATGGCCTCAAACTCCTTGGCGGAGATAATCTTGTACTTACCGAAGCCAACGCCGTAATAAGTATCGTAGCGATAAGTATAAACGGATCCGTCCTCGTTGACCTCGTATTCGCCATTCTTGATAACCTCTCTGCCGGTTTCAGCGGCAAGAGCGACATCTTTGATATAGCCTAAGTAACCCGTGGTCTTCTCTTTGCAGCCGTCCCAGAAATTAATATCGCTATCGGCAAAAACTTTCAGTCTGGGAGAAGCATACGAATAGACCATGTCATAGTACGCAGGTTTAAAGGGAGTGAAAAAAGGCGCAATGATCGCAAAAAGTATCAGCACAGCAATAACAACGCCGCCAACAACAGCGCCCTTATTCTTGCTGAAGCGCTTAAAAGCGCCCTGAAAATAGCTTACGGGTTTGGTTTCAAATTTGCTGTCATGATAAAGATCATTTCTGGTAGCAAATCTGAATTTCTCAATGGGAATGTAATTTGTATTTTTATCCATGATTACTTCGCTCCCATTCTGATTCTCGGATCGATGAAACCGTAGCTGATATCGATAACAATACCTGCGGTCAGGCTGACCAAGGTGTAGAAGCCGGACAGCAGCATGAAGAAGTCATAATCCTGAAAGGTAATAGAATTCAAATACAAACCGCCTACGCCGTTTACGCCGAACATTTTTTCAATAATCAGCGAACCGGACAGAACCGAAACAAACTCGCTCAGAATAGACGGGAAAATGACGACCATAGAGTTGCGCATTGCATGACGATAAATCGCCTGCCTTTTGGTAAGACCCTTGGTTCTCGCCAGCAGCATGAACTCGCCGGTCAAAACCTCGGAAAGCTCGGCGCGTGTGTAACGGGCATATCCGGCAATGGAGCCCAGACACAGCGCAAAAACAGCCGGAAGCATGGAACTGAATACTTCCCATGTGAAATATTTGTTGCTGACAGACATTGTCAGATCGAACCAATCCAGCTTAAAACAGAAAACATACTGAATCATCAGCGCCAGAACAATGGAGGGAACAGAAATCAAAAGTATGATAATAATGTTGATAAGCTGATCCTGCCACTTGTTCTTCTTCAACGCGGCAATAATACCCAACGCCAGACCGATCGGAACGCCGATCAGGGTGGAGTAAATGTTGATTAGAATCGTGGGGGGCAGATGATTCACAAACACCTCCCAGAGATCCATGTTAAGGTATTCGCCATAAGTAGTAGCGATACCAAAGTCTCCCTGGGTCACAATTCTCTTAATGTAGTTGCCAAACTGGAGCATGATGGGTACTCTTTCATAATCCCAAACACCGTTGGAACCCTCTCTTATGTTTGTGATCCAGCCTCGACCCTCAAGCGTTTTCATCTTGACCTCTTGATCTTGTCCGGGAAGCGCCGTTGTGGGGATGGGCAGAAGCTTGATCAGTACAAAGCACATCGTAAAGATGATGCTGAATGTGAGCAGCATCAAACCCAAGCGCTTCGACACATATTTAAACATATACATAGGTTTTTCTCCTCTGTTTGTTTTTTTGATTCACAGTGTCTGAGCTATAAAAAAACAGCTGTTTGAACGTCTTTGCGTGAAGAATAAATCTGTGCGCCGACATCAACCAGATGCTTTGAAACATCCAATTCGCTGCTTTCGCAGCCGCCATAAACCGGTCGCTTGGATTATTCATCTTACGTAATAGTCCATTTTTTAACGATAAAGGTTCAAATAGATATCCGGCTGATCATTCAGCCACATATACTGCAAACAAGCGGTGAGCGCAATGGCCCACCGCCGTTCGCAATCATCTAATCAGAGTAATCTGAAGATCTCTAAATTACTCAGACTTTCTGTACTCAGCAGACAGGTCGTTGTTGTTGGCAGCGACGTACTCAGCCCACTCGGAATCGGTGTAGTTAACTTCCATGTATCTCATACCGCCGAAGCCCATGAAGGTGTGCTCGTCTTCGGAGAAGTAGGAGAACTTGGCGCCCAGGAAGGATCCGCCGCCGTCAGCGATCAGCATGACAGAACGGGACTCCTTGATGGTCAGCTCTTCAAGAGCGGAGAGGATCATCAGGCGGGTCTCAACGGGAGCAAAGCCAGCGCCCCAGTTGTAGGTGTAAGCCTGATTCTCAGTGGCAGCCAGGCCGTTGAGGCAGAAGTACCAGTTCTGAACGGACATGGTGATGGTCTCGCCAGCGCCCTCGTAATCGCCTTCGGGAAGGGTCAGGGGCAGGTCGATAGCGGAGGTATCCCAGTACATGTGGTAGTTGAGGTCATCATCGGGGTTGACGAAAGCGCCAATGATGTCGAAGGGGTTGAAGGCGTTGCCGGAGAAGCCGTAGCCGAAGCCGATCTGGGTATTGCCGGAACGGAAAGCTTCAGCCCACTGTGCGCCAGCGGAAGCATCGAATACAACGTCGATCTTGTCTTCCAGCTCGGTGCCAACGGTCAGGCCGTCCAGAACATCCTGCAGGTAGGTAGCGCGGAAGCGCTGCTTATCGGTATCAGAGGAAGAACCGTAAACGAGGGTGATGTTCTTGGAAGGATCGTAGCCGTACTTGTCTGGATCGGCGAGCAGGATGGCGATAGCTTCCTTCATCTTCTGCTTGGCAACCTCGGGGTTATAGCCGGTGAGGGTCTCGTAAGCTTCTTCGGTGTCCATGCCGTACAGATCGCCAGTGGCCCAGTAGCCATCCTCGTCCTGCTCATAGCCATAAGCGCGGAGGATGCCTTCCTTGGCGATGGTGGCGTTGCGGTACTGACCGCCGTCTTCCAGCTCAGGAGAGTTCTCGATGTCATAGTAGTAAGCAACGTTCAGAAGGCCGAAGCAGGGAACGGCAGAGCCGGGCCAGATCTTCTCAACGATGTCGCTTCTGTTGAGGGCGAGGTTGAAGGCATGACGGAATTCCTGAATGGCCAGGATGCCGTTGTTGTTTCCGCTGGTCTTCAGCTTGGAAAGATCGGAAAACAGCTGCATGCCGAAGGTGCCGGTGGAGGTGGAGGTGAAGTAAACGTACTTGGAATCGAGGTACTCGGCAACGTTCTCAGTCTGCAGAGAAGCGTCGTCGTAGGTGCCGTTCAGGAAGCCCATCCACTTGGTGGAGAACTCTTCAACCTTGCGGCAGTTGATCGCGGTGATGTTGTACTGGTTCTTGTACTGCTCGAGGTTCCAGCCGTACCAGTTCTCGTTCTTAACGAGCTTGTAGTGGGAGCCGGCTTCGAACTCGGCGAGCTTGTAAGCGCCCCAGCTGGCAGTGGTCTCGAGGGAGGAGTTGTAGTTGGAGGTCCAGAGGGTCGCGCCGTTGGCGGGAGCGATCTTGCAGGACTCGTACAGGTCCTTCTTTACGAGGGGCAGGCTGGAGAAGTAGTAGGGAGCCCATACAGACAGGCTGCCGTCTTCCTTCAGGAAGGAGTAGGCCTTGTCCAGGCAGAGAACAACAGCGTTTTCCTCGGGGATGGCGTAGAGGCCGACATCTTCCCAGGCAACGTTGCGGATCTTGTTCTCAACGTAGATGGTAGCATCGTAGCCAGTGCCGGGCTCGAGGTAGGCGCCGTAGTTCTGGTACAGGAAAGCGCCGGATACGGGATCGTCGCCAGCAGCGTTGTTGTAAACGGTTTCGTCGGTGATGGCTACGTACTCAGGGCACTCGTTGCCTTCAGCATCCAGATAACCAGCAGCGCCCCACATGTTCCAAGCATTGGCGTATACGGTCTCGCCAGCATCTACAGCAGCCTGTACGGAGGCGTAGCCCAGAGTGCCGAGCGTCTCGTAGGTGCCTTCTTCATTCTGGAAGAAGTAGCCCTTGGAGTTCTTGACCATCAGGGTGTCGTAATAGGTGTTGGCGCGGAAGTTCATGAAAGCGGGATCGAGCAGTTCCTTCATGGAGTACTCGAAATCTTCAGCGGTGATGGGGGTGCCATCGTCCCACTTCAGATCGTTGCGAAGGGTGATCTTCCAAGCATAGCCGCCTTCGGCCTTCTGCTCTTCGGTGTAGCCCCACTTCGCGTCTACGGAAGAGGTAACGTCCTCGAGCTTGGTGGCAGCGGAGTAGTTGGTGGTATAAGCACCGGGAACGATGCCGTCCTTGTTGATGGAGCCGTCATCGTTGAACTTCTTGTCATCTTCGAACTTGTAGTCGTACTCGAAGAAAGAAGATCCAATGTAGCTCATGATCTGAGTATCATTGTTGTCAGCATAGGTGAACTCGTTCCAGTTGCTGGGCATGACGGAAGTGGTGGTGTTGTACTCCGCCTGCTTCAAAGCAACCTGTTCGGCAGACACGGTGAACATGCTCAGGCTGAGCGCCAGGCATAAAACAACCGCGAGAACGAACTTCAGGTTTCTGTTCATGGCGTTTCCCTCCATATGATTTTTTCTTCACTTTCAATAAGCTTTTCCTGCAGCACATTTATTCAAAAAACAATGTCAGGCAAGAAAGCCACATGAATGTTAAGCATACAAGATTATAGCATGTTTTTATCTACACGTCAACCATCGCATATAGCAAAAAGATGTTTTTCACGTATTTTTTGCCTGTCAGAGAAAATGTTTCTTCTTATTTAATGTTGACATCATGATTCCTTCATTTATCACCCGATTGTTCCTTCTCTCCCCTGCCTGTCTGCAGTTTTGCTGTTCGTAAAATTTCATTATCGCATTTCGCGTATCTCCCTCAAAAGCTTATCCGCAGGCGCCGCTTATCCCGAGCGCGCTAATGTTTTAAACAATATGCTTTATCCGCAAAGAAAAAAAATAAATCAAAAAAGCGCGCAAAACGTAAGCTTTATGTCGAATTTAGGTTTTTTTCACGCTGATCCAAGCCGAGTTTCACATGTGCAAAGCCCGCCTTTCATAAACAAAAGAGAAGATACTCCCTTTCATCATGGATTATCTTCTCTTCCTGTCGTTAAGGCGCTGCTTTTGTCAAAATACCTTTTTCGCTTGAAAGGGTTTTCTCCATTGCGCAGCGCCTTTACAAATGAGTTTACGCTTTAGCCGGCGGTGTGCGTGGTCATGTCAGTCAGCGCGGTACAGCCCTTAAAGGCGCGTGCGCCGATGACCGTCACGGTTTCGGGAACGGAAACTGTAGTAAGCTTCGTTGCGTTCATGAACGCTTCGTTGTCAATTCTCACAACCGGAACGCCGTTGACAAGAGCAGGAATGACCACCTTTGCGGGCGCCGCGCCGGGATCCGAATACTTAATCGCCGCGCCGTCGCCTCCGTTTGCCGCCGCGCCGGGCAGAATCACGTAGGTGAATTTATCGCTGCCGCTTGTAAACAGTATTCTTTCAGATACCACGATGGTCGAGCTCTTCACGCAGGTATCATTGAGACCGTCCTTCACGGTTACTGTCGCGGTATACTTGCCCGCCTTGGCATCTGTTATGCTGACGACGTTTTTGGTGCCGAACTCGGTGATGTTGATCACAGGTTCCGCCTGACCTTCCTTGACAACCTTGAAGGTATACTTCGCGCCATTGACCTCGTTGAGCGCATCCGCTGTCCATGAAATCGTGTTGCCAACGCTGTTGGACGCATGGTTCGGCGTGAGGGATAAGCCGAGCGCATTGAATACAACGACCTTCACGGTATCCTTAACGCCGCTATCCGCCGCAGTTACCGTAATAACCGCTTCGCCGCCGCTTATCGCGGTGATGGTTGCTTTGTGGTTATTGTTAGGATCGACCGTAACCGTCGCAACATTCTTGTTGCTCGTCGTCCACTTCACCTGTTTGTTAAATGCGTTATCGGGCTTGACGACGACGGTGACTTCCGCCGTCTTTCCGGCTCTTAATTCGAAATCCGTTAGGCTCATCTCAACACTCTTAACCGGCACAGGAACAACGGCAACCGCGCACTGCGCCGTGTATACCGAGCCAAAGTAATCCGTTACGGTAACTTTGACAGAGCCGGTTCCCACGCTGACGGCTTCCAGAAGGCCGGAAGCGGAAACCTTGACAATTTCCTGATTCAGGCTTTCATAGACGATGGACTTGTATTCCGCTTTTGCAGGCGTGAACACAGGAACAATCTGATGCGTGTCGTACTGCGCGATTGAAACAGACGGCTCCAAAAGCGCCATGCTCTTCATAGCAAGCCTCTGAAGGGTGATTACGCATTCATCCTTGAATCCGCCGTCTTTCGTAGTTACGGTAATCGTCACCGTGCCTTCGTGTCCGTGCGCGGTAACGACGCCATTTGCATTGACGGATGCAAGCTCGCTGTTGCTCGACGTCCAAATAAGCGTGCGGTCATCCGCATTGGAAGGCGTAACCGTCGCAATCAGCGGATGCTCCACAGTCTTGGAAAGCGTGTATTCACTATGGTTGAGCTTGACGCCGGTTACGCGAACAGGCTTTACTTCAACCGTACAGGTCGCGGAAAGGTTCTTGTCCTTTGTGCGAACGGTGATTGTGACGGGGCTGTTCGTAACTTTAAGCGCCGTGACCAGACCGTTTGCGCTGACGGAAACCTTTTCTGGATCGCTGCTTGCCCATGTGACGGATCTGTCGCTGGCATCCTCAGGAAGCACGCTTGCCTTCAGCTGGAAGGTTTCGTGATGGACAAGGCTAAGGCTTGTTTTATTGAGGGACACGCTTTCAACGTGCTTGAGCACCTCAACCACAGCCGTCTTAATCACGCCGTTATAGGCCTGGGCGGTGATAGTAGCCTTGCCCTTGCTGACGGCGATCAGGCGATGGTTCTCGGTGTCCACGCGCACAATGCCCGGCGCATTGGAGGTAATCGTGTATTCGCTGACAATGTCGCCCAGCGATACCTTGTACTCGCTCGTCTCGCCAATGTACAGGCGGCTGTTGCCGATGGTCAGCGTAACCTGCGTGGGCGCAGCCTTGACATCGACGGACATGATCGCTTCATGACCGTTATGGGTCATAACCTTTATCCGGGTCTTGCCGACCTTAACACCGGTTACAACGCCGTTTGCGTCAATCGTCGCGATGCTCTTGCTTTCCACCGCGTACGTAAAGCCTGCCGCCGTTCCGCTCGGAATCTCGACAAGAGGCGATACGTCTACCTTCTGCTTGACGCCGATGGTAATCGACGCAAGCGTGAATTCGACCTTCGACGCGGCCTTCTTTACGGTGACCTTACAGGTATCGGTCTTGCCGTTGTAGGTCTTGGCAGTAATCGTCGCCGTGCCCTCGCTTACCGCCGTCACCTTGCCGTTTGCATCAACGGTAGCGACAGCCTTGTCGGAAGACGTAAACGTTATCGCGCCTGCCGCCTTCGCATTGAGCGAGGCGGTCAAAGTAAGGGTCTGACCTTCTGCCAGAGAAGCTTCATGCTTTGACAACGTTACGCTCTTAGGCGCTTCAAACACGTTCACGGTACAGATTTTGTACTTTCCGTTAAAGGTAACGGCGCGAACGCGTACCGTACCGTAGGAAACGGGCGTGATTTTGCCGTTTTTGTCGATCGTAGCAATGGCGCTGTTTTCCGTCTCCCAAGTAATCTGGGAAGCTGTGCCAGACGGAAGTGTGGCCTTGAGCTGCTTAGGCGTCTGGCCGATGATTACATCAAGCTCCGTTTTATCCAAGCTGACAGATCCGGGAGCGCTCTTAACGGTAATCTTCACCGTAGCAAGAACGCCGTTATAGGCGGATACGCCAATGGTCGCGCTTCCGCGGTACGCGCCGTAGATTTCCATCTTGTCGTTGACCTGCACATAGCGGGAATTGCTGGTGGTAAGCTTCAACCGGCCGTCGATAACATTGCCGGACGCGTCATATGCAACGGCTTCGATCTTGAGTTTTTCCTTGTAGCCGATCGTAGTGACCTTGGTCAGAATCTCAACCTTCACAGGCGCGGGCACAACCTCGATCTCGCACTCGCACACAATGTCCTTGTTGGTTACGTAGTTATGCGTTGTTGCACGGAGCGTGGCTTTTCCGGTGGTCGTCTTCGCGGTAACCGTTCCATCCTTGGATACGGTGAACAGTTTGCTTCCGATTACCTCATACTTCACATTGGAGGCTGCGCCTGCAGGTTTTACCGTCAGCACAGGCTTAAATGTCTCGCCCTCGCCCAGCTTGTAGGTCGCCTTCTCAAAGGAGATGGATTCCGGCGAATCAACTACGTTGATCGTCAAAAGCGCATACTTTTTATTGAAGGTGTCCACGCGGATTCGCGTCTTGCCCTTCGAAAGCGCCGTGATTACGCCGTTCTGGTCGATCTTGAGGATATTCGTATGCTCGGCTTTCCAAGTGACCGCGCCATCCTGTCCGCTCGGCAGCGTGAAGTGCGCCTGCGTCTTCTCGCCCACGGCAAGGTTTACAGAATCCGCGCTCACCGTTACCTTAGTCGGCGCGTTCACCGTCTTTATCGTCACCGTTGCGCTCACGCCGTTTTCCGCCGTGACCGTTATCGTAGACGTGCCCTTCGCCTTTCCGTAGACGCCGTTGTCCTTGAGCGTTACATAACGGGTGTTGCTGCTCTTGTAGGTAAACGTCGTTTCTACCGCTTCGCCGTTTTTGTTATAGGCGACGGGCTTAAGATCCATCGTTTCTCCATAGCCGATCGTTGTTCGGGTATTTGCGAATTTGATCGTGTGCGGGCCGGGGATTACATTGACCGTGCACTCCGCTACGATGTCCTTATTCGTCACGTAATTGTGCACCGTGGCGGTCAGCTTTACGGTTCCAACCTCGATTCCCTTAAGAACGCCGTTTTTGTCGA
>JAFWZN010000046.1 GCA_017522345.1 Clostridia bacterium
CTCGGTATGACCCAGCGCGTCAACAGTTTCCTGTGCAACGGTGGTCTCGCCGCAAACGGTGCACTTCTTGCCCTCCGTCAAACCCGTTTCAGTACAGGTCGGGGCAACCGCAGCAACGGTCTCCTCGGTATGACCCAGCGCATCAACAATTTCCTGTGCAACGATAGTCTCGTCGCAGACAGAGCACTTCTTGCCCTCGGTCAGACCTGTATTGGTGCAGTCAGGTGCAACTGCGGCCAGAGTCTCCTCGGTATGTCCCAGCGCTGCAACAGGTGTATCGGTGTAAGTATGCGTTGCATCGTTCTTACAGGTATGAGTGGTGTAACCAGCTTCAGTACAGGTGGGCTCAGTTACAACCGCTTCATAATCGTGGCCCAGCGCTGCGATTTCCTCAGTATAAGAGTGCTCGCCACAGTTACAAGTGATGGTCTTTACGCCGGTTCCTTCACAGGTTGCGGCAGTGGTAACTTCCTCTACGTAGGTACCTTTTGCATAGGTATGCTCACAAGTCCAGATACCCTCAACGGACTTATATGTCACGGTACCCTTATCATTACTCGTATTGATGGTAGAACCATTGGTATTCTGCAGAAAGGCAGAGGTGATCGGGATCTCAAACCACTTATCAGTTTTGTTGTCAGAACCAGTATTCTTTACCTGATAGGTGACCGTCTCCGTGCCTGGCTTCATGATGATGGTGCCGGTGCCGCGGATATTCGCGCCGCTCTTAGTGGTATAGACATAACCTGCGGACAGGTCTGCCGTGCCGTTGATTTCCACATAGGCGTCATCCGTTCTGCCGGATACGTTCTTGGCAGATGCCGGATAACTCAGATTAATATGCGTGGAATCCGGCGTACCGCAGAAGGAAGTACCTTCTTGCGTATCAAACGGGCCTTCCGTTACCCATTCATCATAGTCGTAGACATAAATCTTGTTGCCGCTTCCAAGGGTACAGCTTGCGCCTTCTTCAAGAATCAGCTGTGCACCGGGCAGCAGGGCGATGTCCTGAGTCATGTTGATGGAACCGCCGCTGTGCATGGTAACGGTAATATTGCCGTTGATGGGCAGGACATAATCCTTGGAATTGATCGTCTTGGAACCAGCCAAACCAAGATTCATTTTTATCGACAAGCTCTTGATGCTGATTTCTCCATAGACATCGATCTTCAAACGGCCGGTGTTTTCATCATAATCCTTGATAATAGAGCCGCTGTTGATATTAAACATGCCATTGGAACCAATGAAGGGAACCGGAGCACCCTGAATACCTATAAGCGTAATAGCAATGGACATGTAGCCATTTTCAGTCGCGCCAGCTTCCAGAGTCATGGCAACTTCCACATTCTGCACGTAATACTGGGAGAACGGGAATACACGCCTGCTGTTACCGACCATGCCGGAGGTATTATCGCCACCTCGCCAGTCCATAACCTGGAAGCACTCATAAACAGTACCGCCGCTCTTAACGGTCACAGAACCCTTGCCCTGAATATAGCCCCATGCATACAGATTACCGCCCTTATTGACGGTGATGCTGCTGCCAGAGTTCATCTGGATAAAGCTGCAAGCGCCGATCGGGCTGCTCTGACCGCCGCCAGATCTCTGCGTAGCAGACAGGCTTATCGCGCCGTTTACGACAATGTTCGCGCCTTCCGCCATGGTCAACTTGCGATACACGGTGGGAGCTGCATAAGTAGCGTCCATTGTCGTAGGTGTCGTGGTGCACAACGTATTCGCATCATTGTAGGGAATCAGCAAGGTGACGCCGCTGGGAATGGTGTAGTCGCCCGCAGGCAGGGTGCCGTTGTTCATGAGAACAACTGTCGCGTTGCTTGCGGTTTTTGCCATATTAGCAGCTTCGTTCAGATCGCTGTAGACCAGATTGCCATTCACAAGGAAGTGGGCAATGTCGCTGCTCATGAGCGCCTTGACAGTCGTATCTGCAGAGGGCTTGACGACATAAGTCTTCTCCTTGGTCAGGAGCTTGTTGTCCTTGTCCACCCAGCAGAAGAAGGTGCTGCTGGTAGCGGTCAGGGTCACGCCATCGGCTGCAGTCACTCCAGGGATGGTCATGGTGGTGGTGCCTTCAGCATCCACAGACGTGCTTTCCACAGAAGACGTGACAGAACCCTTGGCCGTGGGATATTCCACAGTGACCGTGAAGGCCTGAGATGCGGGGGTGAAAGCGATATCCGTCAGCACCAGCTTGTTCTCAGTGGAATTAGCACCGGTGGTCACGGTGATCTTAAAATCCTTGCCTGCTTCCAGCGTTCTGCTGTAGCTGCCCATGCCGCTGAGATTTGCGCCGGTATCATCCTTGATACTGTTGACGTTCGTCATCGTCATGGTAAAGGACACAACGCCGGTTTCAGCGGAAGTGTTGGTGACGTACAGATCCATGGTACTGGCAGAGCCAGAACCGCCGCAGCTGCCGTCTTTACCTTTGACTGTTGCAGTAACGGTCGTGCCGGAGGCGCTGACACTTGCGTTGCTGCTGGTAGTGGCAAACTTGACGCCGTTCACGGTGCACTCTGCTTCCACCATCACTTCATACTGACGCTCAACCACTTCGCGGTAGCGCAGGCACAGCTGAGTGTTGATTTCGTCAAGCAGAATCTGCTGCTCCTCTTCGGTCAGCTGCTTGCCCTTCTCAATAAACTCGTCCTGCTTGGTCAGGGAAGCCTGTGCCGCTTCGTAGCTTTCGTGGTTGCTGTAGGCATACAGCAACAGCTGATTGGGCATATCCGGAGTGATTCCCAGCTCTTCAATGTACGCCGCGATCTCCGCACGCAGAGACTCGATGGTAACGGTGTCTTCAGAAGGCTCCACAGTGGGTTCCTCAGTCGGCTCTACAGTGGGCTCAACAGTAGGTTCTACAGTGGGTTCCTCAGTCGGCTCTACAGTGGGCTCAACAGTGGGTTCCTCAGTCGGCTCTACAGTCGGCTCTACAGTCGGCTCAACAGTCGGTTCCGCAGTAGGTTCTACAGTCGGCTCTACAGTCGGCTCTATAGTGGGTTCTACAGTCGGCTCAACAGTAGGTTCCTCAGTCGGCTCAACAGTAGGTTCCTCAGTCGGCTCCACAGTGGGTTCCTCAGTCGGCTCTACAGTGGGCTCAACAGTGGGTTCTACAGTAGGTTCTGCAGTGGGCTCAACAGTCGGTTCTGCAGTGGGTTCTACAGTCGGTTCTGCAGTGGGTTCTACAGTCGGTTCTGCAGTGGGTTCTACAGTAGGTTCTGCAGTGGGCTCAACAGTAGGTTCTACAGTAGGTTCTGCAGTGGGCTCAACAGTAGGTTCCTCAGTGGGTTCCTCAGTAGGCTCTACAGTGGGCTCAACAGTCGGTTCCTCAGTAGGCTCTACAGTCGGCTCCACAGTGGGCTCCTCAGTCGGCTCAACAGTCGGTTCCGCAGTCGGCTCAACAGTAGGTTCAACAGTAGGTTCCTCAGTGGGTTCTACAGTCGGTTCCTCAGTCGGCTCTGCAGTAGGCTCAACAGTGGGCTCAACAGTCGGTTCTGCAGTGGGCTCAGCAGTCGGCTCAACAGCGGGCTCTTCGGTGAGCTTCTCAATCAGTTTTTCAACGACTTCACAGAAAGTCCCATAAATTCCATACTTATCAAGCCCCTTCGCCATATCAGCAGGCAGCTTACGGGCTTTCTTTTCAATTTCTTCAATTTCTTCGGCAATCTTTTCCAGTTCTTCCGCATCCAGCAGGCTTACCTCGGCGGTAATCTCTTTCGCGGTCATCTGGTTAATCAGTATGTAAATTTCCTCGGAAGTCAGCTCTTCTTCCTTATTCAGCTCAGGATCTTCAGCAAACTTCGCACGGAAATACTTCATAAGCAAATCGTCAATCTGCTTATGAATCTTACCGAGAAGGATTTCCTCCTCAGTGGGCTCCTCTACGGGCACAGGAGTAGGCTCCGCAGTCGGTTCCGGCGTCGGTTCCGGTGTGGGCTCCGCAGTCGGTTCCGGCGTCGGTTCCGGCGTGGGCTCCGGCGTCGGTTCCGCAGTCGGTTCCAGCGTGGGCTCCGGCGTCGGTTCCGCAGTAGGTTCCGGCGTGGGCTCCGGCGTCGGTTCCGCAGTCGGCTCCGGCGTGGGCTCCGCAGTCGGTTCCGGCGTGGGCTCCGGCGTTGGTTCCGCAGTCGGCTCCCGCGTCGGTTCCGGCGTCGGTTCCGGCGTGGGCTCCGGCGTGGGTTCCGGCGTGGGTTCCGGCGTCGGTTCCGGTGTCGGTTCCGGCGTCGGTTCCGGCGTGGGTTCCGGTGTCGGTTCCGGCGTGGGTTCCGGCGTCGGTTCCGGCGTCGGTTCCGGCGTGGGTTCCGGTGTCGGTTCCGGCGTCGGTTCCGCAGTAGGCTCAGCAACAGTCTCAGTGATTTCAGTTTCACCAAGCGTTACCTGTTCATCAGCGACTTCTTCCGCGAAAACCCCGGTGGGGCATACGGAGAACAGCATGACGAACACGAGCATCTTAGAAACAAACCGTTTCCAATTAAGCATTGGACGTCAATCCTTCTTTCCTGAATGATTTATCTATATATCACCTGTGAATCAGATGCTATATACGACAAGATGTTAGTTGCAATCGGTTTCGCAAGGTTTGTTTTCACGCTTGTCCTTACCAAGTTGCTTGGCAGCAACAATCCAGATAACACCAATTGCCATAGAAATCAGCGACCAGAAATGTCCCTGAGACAAGCCCAGCACCCAAGGGTTCGTACCGCCATAGCGAAAGCCCTGCATCAGGAACCGTAGAAATCCGTACAAGACCATATACCAGGGATACAGATGGGTTTGCCGATTCTTTATATGCATCAAGATAAGAACCGCCATTACAATGGCCCCGGCAGCCATCTCTACGATTTGGCTCGGAAATTGGAACTCCAGCGTCGGCAGATATCGCCCGAAACAGCAGCCTTTATCCAAGCAGTCGAATCGCATTACGATCAGCATGGCGCACTCCGCCGGTGCGCAAAGATTTAAAATGTCTTTGTACTTGATTTTCAACAGCATTGCCGGTGTAATCAAGAGCGGCACCAGAAAAACTGCCCCATAGAAAGAAGTTCCGCCAAAGGTACCCATTTCTATGTATGCCAAGACCATGGTTCCAGCCACGCCTGTAATAAGCAGCCATACCGTAACAAGCACCATCTTCCAGATCGGCACCTGCGGGAACTGCTTTTTTCTGAGAAGCATCGATATGAACATCGCTACTCCTCCCAGGCCGATAATCGTCCATCTACCTGATAGCATAGGCTTCACACTCCCAAATCTTAATCACACACCCGACAATCAACTGAGCCATAGCGAATACCATGACAGCGATGTTAGGAATTGTATTCAAAGACGATTTCAGCTTTATCGCAAGCTCTGCACCGCAACAACAGATGCAAGAAAGCGCATTATTCGGGCATGGAGAATTGCTTGCTGGTCATGATGGTTTCAATCACATGATTGATCGTGTCCATCATGCGATATGCAGCGGAATAGTCGTCGTCGGTCCAGGTGTATTGCTCGGAAAGGTCAAAGCTGCCGACGGAAACGGGCTTCTTCTCGCCATCTACATCGTAAAGACCCAGCTCAGACTCCGCCTTATCGTCACCGATGTGGACAGTATACAGCGCGGTAAGCTCTCCGGCCACCTCGCCATAGAACACGGCGACATAAGTGCCGTTTTCGTTGGATTCCATCACAACCATATTGCTGGGAAGCATGAGCGTCCAGTAGGTTGTCTGAACCTCCACATCCTCGCCAACGGCAAGAGGCTTTTCGGTGGTGAAGCGAGGATCGGCGAAGATAACGTTCAGCATTTCGGAAAAGTGACCCATCAATATGTTGTACTGCTCCATCTCTTCTTCGGACATCAGCGCAAGCTGTTCTTCCGTGAGCGCAAACACGGTATAGGTGACATGAATCATTCCATTTTCGGTATGGATTACACCAAGCCAATCTCCGGCAAATTCATTGCCGAAATCAATGCGGTAAAGCGAAATGTCCTTAACTTCATTTCGCATGCTGAATACTTCCGTGATCAACCCATCATGAATCTCCTGCTCATGAATCAGAATATCCGCATACTCAGCCGGAATCTGCCCGGCAAAGTCAAACGTGATATCGTCAAGCAAGCTGGGCTTCTCCGTGGGCGCAGCAGTCGGCACAATCTCGGGAACTTCAGTAACCGAAGGATCTACAGTAGCCTCCGGGGTCGCCGTGGGCTGAACTTCAGCCGAAGTGCCGCCTTGTCCAGCAAAAGCCGCAACAAGCACAACCACCACGGCAATCGCACTGATTAAAGTAATGAGGGTTTGTTTTTTCATGGTTTGGCCTCCTTTATACTATACTCATGATTAACGCTTTCCGTTTCCGGCTGTTTCTGCTGGATAAAGGGGAGCGCCAGAACGAAATATATCATGTATGCAGCCTCAATTCGCATCGATTGATTATAGACAATCAATATCATCGACACCACTGTAAGTACTTTTGCTAATTGACAGTACACTTTTGCTTCAGGATCGTCCTTCAGGCGTCGGTTGATACATACATAAAGCACGACAAAGAATCCAACGTAGAATCCAAGTCCCAAAATACCGGTTTCAAGAAACATAAATGCAATTGAAAACCAATTGTAGTGCAAATATGCATAACGCTGAAAGAATGAAGTATTGAGAAAACTGAATGCCGAAGTATCGCAATTTCCCAGTCCCAGACCGAATAAGCGTTCAGGCCATGTTATCAGAAAGTTGCCCCAAATAATGTGAACGCCGGTTAGTCGATTCAGATCACCTGAATCCGTATATCCGTTTGTTGATGAAACATGTTCCATCATATACTCTATGCTGAACCAATTTTCCCAACTTGGGAATATGACCGCCAACAGTTGAGCACCTATATATAACGCTGCTACCGAAAAGATAATCACGATAACCTTTCTCGTAGAGTTTTTTGTGTACACTGAACTCAGGCCAACAAGGAGTCCCAACAAAACGAAAAAGATTTTCAATTCGGCAAAAATAGAAACAATAATAGAAAACAAGCATTTAATCAGGCAGACCCATATGCTTTCTGAATAGTTGAAAGTATTCAGTATTGCTCTTGCGCATACAATCAATAGAAAGATGATTGTCGCTGCATTACTGCCTTTATGAATACCAAAGATTCCTCCAAGATAGTCACCCGACCAGCCCTGGACAAAAAACTGAAATAACACCACAATAAAATTGAGGTAGAACAACAGATCCAAGGCATTCAGATAACCTTCAGCATCATCCCGTCTCAAAAAGACGCTGCACGCAAAGAAATAGATAAAAAAGCGGAAGTTGTTCCTGAATCCCCACATATAGTAAAAGGGTGACTTTTCTCCCAACACAAACCCAATCAACGTAACCCCAAAAAATATAAAAACCATGTTCAGCAATTTTTCCAATTCAGGGGTTGACAGTCGGATTCTATTCAGAAACAGTCCGCAAAGCAGAAACAGCCACGCAACATCCAGAGAATACTTAATGAGCGAAGAGGTTCCAAGGCCGTCTATCATAAGGCCAAAAAGAAATGGCACAAACAGAATGAATGCGATTACCCATTCATACTGGTTTCTCCTTCTTATGTTCAGTACTAACCTCATCGCTTCATCCTATCCCTTATGTTCCTCAGTTTAACAACAATGAAGCTCAGAATCACCGCTCGCTTCCTTATTGCAAAACAAATCATTTTTCTTGGCAAATTCTCAGAAGCAAAGTCGTTTTTCCAAACTACATCCTGAATGACTGGATCAAAAATGACTTTTTTTAACTTAGCAAGCCTCACCCAAATCCCTTGCTTCGAGTCAACAATCTGCTTCAGATATCCGATCGAAAGCCATAGAAAAACAATCCCTAATTCACATTCTACATATTTGAATGTATCGAGACGTTTACATAACATCTGAATTTCCCTGTAGAAATAAGACAGTTTCTCAAACCTATCCTCTTTGTAAGTACGAGACAAAGAAGAAGTATTTACGGTATAATGATAAAATACTTTGCTAATGATCACAGCCTTACTGATATATGTATAGAGAGAGGCAAGCGAATAATAGTCTTCCGATATGTATTCCCGTTCGGAAACAAACTTCCACTCATACTTCCTTATCACACGTATCGAGAACATTGCACACCAAGCAGACCAAGATAACCGCCAGTTTACCCCCGTTTGTGGATTATATGATACCGTTTGAGGAAATAACTCTTTTACAACCTTTTCTCCCTCAAACACTCTTTGGGGCGGCGCCGGTACTCTCCGTTCAAGCACGCGTCCATCCGGTGTTACTCTGTCGTTTCCAAAACAAACAATATCCGCGAATTCCTCTTTGATGGCGCGATAGCACTCTTCTATCGTGACCGGTTCGATATAATCATCGCTATCGAAAAAGCAAATATACTCGCCTTTTGCATTTTCAATACCAGTATTGCGTGCCATACCCAAGCCTGCATTTTTTTTGTGTATAACTTTTATTCGGGCATCTTTTTTGGCCCATTCATCACACATTTGCGGACACCGATCAGGAGAACCGTCATCAACCAGAATCACTTCCAGATCGGTATATGTCTGATTGACAATGCTTGATATACATCTGTCCAAATATCTCTCAACATTATATACTGGTACAACAACCGTTACCAAACCGTTTATCATCATGCCTCTCCTTATTTTGCTGCTTTCCGAACCAGTCCGATGATACGCTGTAGCGTCCGCTTCCCACTTTTGGGAACAATAGACAGGATCACTAGTCTGAACCGCTTCCAGAAATACTGTTTACGGTAGTAATTCTCAACTGCCAGGTACCCCTTTTCCTGATATAAACCAAGAATCGTTTCATATTCCTGATTGTAATGACTTGGCTTATTCAACTGCTCATTGTGACAGGCTATACGCTCAAACTGCGTATCCAGAACAAACATCTGTACACGGCATTTTTCAAAAGCAGTCTGCCCTTTGGAGCTGTTAACAAGAACGCATGAAACGCCCCTAGAATTATCTAATCCGCTTTCTGACGGAACCAAAGGATACTCCTCATGAAATCCCCAGAAATCCCCAAGAGTAATGTCAGCGACCCGTTCCTTTGTTGCAAAAGGACAGCTATAGCAGTTTGAGCGGTATATACTTGCATTAAGAAAGTAATGCATATAAGAAAACAGATGTCCATTGTTCACAACATACCGAACATTTCCATCTGGCAATCGGTAGGTAATCCTCACATCCGTCCCCTGACCTTTTTTCTTGTGGCGAAATCTGAAATCAGCGATTTTTTTCTTTTCACGCGCTTCCAATACATTTAGGAAATCCTGAAACATTTGTGCATTAGGGACACCATGACAGATAACCTCTACCGTAAGGAGGCGCTCAAACGGTTGACCCAGATACGCAAGCAATCCTGCGATCTGACAGGGGGTACCCGAAAAGAGCACTTCTTTTCCAATTTGCAAATCCCTTTTGCACTGCTGGTAAGCTGCTCCGATTTCACTTTGCACGTATTTGGAGCCTTGAAAGGCCGACAAATCGCCAAGCGTTTCAATACGCATATGCTTCGTCGCAGCCTTGTCCTGAACCCACTGCAGCGCTGCGCCATATACGACACCGCCATGATTCAAGATTTTTGCAGCTAGCACCGAAAAAATGCCGCCGGAAGATGAATTCTGCAATATCTCGGCATCCTTTGCTGCCGCTGCATAGCATGCGCGCGGTTCTGCCTTGGGGGGATTTGTCTGATAGCCGCAAACCTTGAGGCATGCCTTGCATTCAACGCACAAATCACTGTTGATCTGCGGATAAACAAATCCGCGCTCATCCGCCTTCATCGTAATTGCATCGCGAGGACAAGCATTTTGACAGGCTCCACAGCCGCAACACTGCCTTTGGTCTTCAAACAATACAATCGCCACGCCTGTTCCTCCTTTTGCTGCACCGACACAAACCCATTGGCTATCTTCCGATTGCCGCCTTCAGATACTCGATACTTTGCTTCCGCTTGTCATTCAGCAGCTGATCGACCTTTTGATAATCGATCTCATCCTGCATATTTTCTAGTTCAAATACAAACCCATCGTCCATTGTGCGATCCGTAATCCCGCACTCATTCAACAGAGCTGTGACCTTTTGAATCCGGCTCTTATTGGTGAGGTAAACCTTGAACGGCTTGTGATTCAGGATTGAAAATACCGCGCCATGAAAGGTTCCAGTAAAAACAAATACAGCATTCCTGAACATCCAAGTCCACTCAAACGGCGTCAGATTGACGGTTATATCGTCATATTCCTTGCAGCACTCTCCTGCGCCATATACAGCCATCCCGTGCGATCTTGCATACTGGAATATCTGATCTTTTATGCTGTGAGGAAGATGATCGCAATAGTAAAACAGAATGTATGGTTTCGACACATTCTTCAGTGCGTTTACGGGAATCGTTGTTAAAAATGTCGGATCCAGTACTTTTACAACCTCTTTATTCGTGATGCTTTGAATAAGTGCCTCCGTTTTTGTATCGCGTACAGATAATGATGAAAAGCGGTAGATGCCCTCCACCACATAGTCAGGGACGTCTCCACCTGAATTCCCGACGCTAGGCGCATAGGCGATGATTTTTTCGCAAGTCAATCCATGTCCGAACTTAATCTTATCTGTACTCTTCCAGTCCTGATAATTCCAAACCTCATCGCTACCAATGATGACTACATCGTACTTTTGCCTGTTTACCTGTCCCGCAGTATAACACCTTGCCGATCGTTTCATGAATCTTTTTCGTACACGAACAAATGTAAGCGGAACACGGATTTTTTTTAGCCAGCATGCGAGATTTTCCCTATCTTTATAATATCTAAACCAACCGCATGAATTAACCAAATATTGCCGGATATTTACGTAATTAATAATCTCTACTTCATCATCAGGATACTCCGCAGCCAAAGTTTCACGCAAGGCATATGCTTGTAGAAACGCTCCAAAGTTATTCACATAATGGTGTGTCAATATCCCGATTTTCATAGCTACACTCCTGCCAATTTCATATACCACTCTTGAAGCTTTACTACCTCTGTCGAGATATCATAACCACTTTGAGCAATCAAATCTCGTACATTTCCCCGCTGTATTTCCTTCTTTTTGTTCTGAATCGTAGTCACCCACGCTTCGATCCCTTCATCAATCCCTACAAAAACCGTTTTCTCAAGGATGCCTACTTCCCTAGTAATTGAATCTGAAAAAACACATGGCAAATCAGCAGCTTGAGCTTCAACACCAACCAACGGCAGTCCTTCCCAAATCGAAGGTAGAACCATGACATCAAATGCTTGATACCATTCGTTGGTATTTTCAACATTTCCCATGAAGCTGATGCTATCCCTAATATTCATCTGGTCCGCTTTTTCTTCCATAGCTTCCTTCAGCTCGCCATCACCGAGCAAAACCAGATGCGCATTGGGTTCCCGTTCCTTCAAAGCAGCAAATATCTCAAGAAGATATTCATGGTTCTTTTGCGCCATGAACCTCCCTACATGACCGACGATGAACTTATCGGCTAACCCATTTCTTTTGCGGATTCTTTCCCTTACCTCTGCATTAAATAAAAACCGTTCAATTTCAATGGCATTGTTTACAATCACATAGTCCTGAGTCTGTACTATCTTTTCACCAAAGTAACAGCGAGCAGCTGCAATTCCACAGGAAAACCGTTGATTAATATTGAGCGGCAATATTTTTTTACAAAGAATCTTCAGAGGTAGCTTCCAATCCTTCGTTATACTTGCACCGTGAGCATGAAATATACGCACAGGAATCCGTGCTTTGCAGGCTGCAATCAGTGAAAAAAGGCCAAACGCTCCGTTATGCGCTTCTACTATCCTATATTCTGGATTCTCCCGAAATAATTTTTTCATATAAGCCTGATACTTAAAGAACTTCAGGGGATTCAATCCTGGTGTTCTGAAAATTCTTCCGCCCATCGATTCAATTTCTGCTTCATAGGCACCTAGCTTTTTTTTATTACACAGAAAATCAAATTGAACTTTCGTGCGATCTATATGTCGATAATAATTCATTAGCATGGTTTCAATACCACCGCGATCCATGTTACTAACCGAATGCAATATGCGAATCATCAAGGTTCACCCCTGTATATATTTATCCATTCATCAACAACGTCATCCCAAGAAAATTTCTTTAATATATACTCTGCAGAATTCTCCCTATATTCTTTTACACATTCAGGATAGTCACACAGATACTGTAAATGCTGATACAGCTCTTCAACACTTCCTTTCTTAAAACTCACTCCGTGAGTCCCTATCACTTCCATACATCCCGAAATATCAGACACAAGACAACAATTTCCATAACTCATTGCTTCCATTAAGCTTAGTGGCATTCCTTCTCCATCAGACGGTAACACATATATATATGCATTACTATACAACTCTTCAAGCAATTCACCTTCGATGAAACCAGTAAAAACTATTCGTTTATTTTCCTTTGCTGATCTCTGCAATAGTTTCATATACTCACTGCTGTCGGACGCTCCGCCAGCAATAACCAGCTTTTTGTCTGTTTGACACTGCTGATAAGCTTCTAATAAATATTCGATACCTTTTCCTTCGACTATTCTACCAAGGTATAAGACATACGAGTTCGAACTCAAACCGAATTTTGTAGTAATTTCTTTAGCAGTTCTCTTAGTTCCAGGTACAATCCCATTTGGAATTAATTTTGTGTTTCTCTTATACTTTTCCATAAAATACTTCTGCACCTGGCGATTTAGAACAACAATTTCATCCGCAAACTTAGCCGCACACCATTCCCCGAAGAGAATATACGATCTGGCAAATCTTCCCCACTTCGGAAAAGCATGATCCAATCCATGAACAGTTACAATGCATCTTTTCCTAAACAATTTCGGTATCCAAATCATTGCACATGGACCTTCAGCATGAAAATGCACTACATCAAATCTCCCAAACGCACATGCTATTGCTGCAAAGAAAGAGGATATCATCGCTGCTAAACCCTTATAATCGATCGTTGGTACCCACTTGATTCTTACACCTTTCCATGTGCTTATACGCGATGTATCAAACTCTTTCCCGCTGACATGATGACCGCTTCGGTTATACACCGTTACCTCATGTCCGCGTTCAACCATGCGCACTGCCAGTTCTTCCACTACGATTTCCACGCCGCCTTCGCGGGATGGAATCCGCTTATGGCCCAACATCGCAATTCGCATCTCTTCCGTTCTCCTTTTGTTTACTCGCCGTCCATCCCAAATACCACGCCGATGGTTTTGAAGATAATTTTCCAGTCGGTGATAAAGCTGCGTTCCTGTATGTACTTCACATCCAGCTCCATCCACTCTTCAAACGACAGCTCATTGCGGTGAGGCTGAATCTGCCAGTAACATGTAAGACCGGGCTGAATGATCAGACGCTGGCGGTCGTACTCGTCGTACTGTTCTACCTCGCGCGGGAGCGCGGGACGCGGACCGACGATGCTCATGTCGCCTTTTAAGATATTGATCAGCTGGGGCAATTCATCCAGGCCGCTCTTGCGCAAAAATCGTCCGACTCTCGTAATTCGCGGATCATTCTTGATCTTGAACACCGGGCCATCCATTTCGTTTCTGGAAAGCAGTTCATCAAGGCGCATCTCAGCATTCGGCACCATTGTTCTGAATTTACGGAATTTGAATGGAACGCCCTTGCGCCCGACTCGAATCTGCGTGAAAATGGGGCTTGCGCCTGGGCTGTCGATGTACACAATCAACGCAATCAGCAGCATAAGCGGCCACAGAACCATAAGAGCGATGAGCGACAGGATAATGTCCTGCGTACGCCGCCCTACCCAATACCAGCGATCGTCGTGGTAGATTTTATCGCTGTCGATGTACGCTTCTGCTTTGAATGGCTTTTGAACAGCCGCGCTGTCATTTAAAGGTACATCCACCACCGTTTGCTCACCCTTCTTAAACTCTCGCGCTTCCATTCGTATCACACCTCGATATTTCATCCAAGGGATTTCGCCCCTAATGATGTAACATTTGTAAAAAATATATCGTAACGCATGCGCAGCCGAGCTGTATTAACACAACGGCCATATCCTAAAACGCTTCGCCGAAAAAGCTTCGTTCATACCTGTCCGATACGAAAAACACAAACCGATCGCGAACATATAGCGTTTTCCAACAAACGCCGCGTTAGAACACTCTGTTTCTTTGTGCTCTCTTCATAACATTTTCATCCACCGAATATTTCGAGTTTTATAAAGTGACTATCATTTATAAAACTATACATTTTTCATAAAAATTTCGGACAAAAAACAGTGTGCCGTGATCGTTCTCATTCGGAGGAATTCCCCCGGTTGATGGAAAGAATCACGGCACACAGCCTTCTATATTTCAAATACCTGTATTTACGCTACTTTCTTTTTTACGCCAATCACCCGGATCCCCTCCTTTCCGATCAGCACCTTGGATACATGCGCCAAAACGATCTCTTCGGTAGGCTCGCGTCCCAAATATTCGGCAATTGCGTTTAAGATATCCGTTTCCCGCACAATGGGCGACCTACAACCAAGAGCGATACCCGCTTTACTATCGTCCTTGTTTTTCCGTCTCCTGCCTTTGCATTTCCACACCTTCTCGCTCCCAGATATCTGCACAGAGCGAAATCCCGTCTTTGGGGGTTCATGGACGCATCTGCGTTGATATGCCATCCCGCATTCTGCACAAAACACCAAGCCGGCAAGGTAATGGCTGTCGCGACGCTTGCGCAGACCTCCGTTATCCGTCCGAAGCGCATTTTGCCTTTCCTGCACTTTTCGCCATGTCTCTCTGTCAATCAATCCTGTATGACTGTCCTTCAGATACCGGCTTTTCTTTTCCAATGACTCATCCGGCCTTTTGGTCAGATAGTTCTTCGGATGCTTTTTCTGCAAGAGTCTGTCGCCCACATAGACTTCATTTTTCAAAATGTAGCTTATTTGAGCAGCGGCCAACGGCCTATTGCTGCGCAGGCAGTGTCCGCCCGCCTCATTGACCATCGCCGCAATCTGGGAAATGCTCTTCCCCTCTGCGTAAAGTCTGAAAATCATCTGTACCATCCATGCGTCTTTATTGGGTATCGGTCTTCCGTTTTCATCCGCATCGTAGCCAAGTATTTGGTTGTTTCCCAATTTATATTCTCCCCGTTCATATCTCCGACGGATTGCCCAGCGGTGGTTTTCGCTGTTGGAACGGCTTTCATCCTGCGCAATCGCAGCCATAAGGGATAGTATCATCGATGTACCCGGCGCGGTGGATTCAAGTTTCTCACGCTCAAAGTATATCGTCACGCCGCACTTGCGAAGCCGCTCAATATACTCCCGGCAGTCCACTACATTTCTGGAAAATCGAGAAATAGACTTGACCAGAATGTACTGTATTGCGCCGGCTTCTGCGTCTGAAATCATCTGCCGGAATCCTTCCCGTCTGTCGCTTGTGCCGCTTTTCTCGTCAGCGTAGATTCCGGCATATTCCCATTTCGGATTCGCACGAATCATTCGCTCATAGGTTCTGACCTGCGTCTCAAAGCTCTCTTCCTGCTCCGCTTTGTCTGTGCTGACACGGCAATAGGCGGCAACTTTGATCTTCTTCTGATTTGTTTTTCGTTCAATTTTTCGTATTTTCATCGCGCATCCCCTCAAACCGGTCCAATCAAATAAACTTCAATCATTCTGCTTGCGTTCCCCGGCATTCCTCCGCATATCCGCTAAATATACCGGGTCATGCCTGTGCGTTACAATCGCCATGATTGCAGACGTTTTTAATCCGCATTTCCAATGAACCGTCAGCGCATATTCTTTGCCAAAGGTAATGCGCTCTACCAGCTCGTCCAGCCACCAGAAGTCCACCCTATGGAAAACCAAGTGTTTTCTTTTAATACTGATAAACATCTGGGCTTCTTCTGCATATTTGCCCACAGCCAGCTCCTTTATCCTATTCATATCCGCCTGCTTATACGCTTCCAACACCGCCTTATCCACATACTTGCCCATCACAACATACTGCTCGCAGCCGCCTTCTCTGTCGCAGTGCCATGCTATACAGCTTGTGTTCGTCGCTATCGCATGCTGCTGCATCCGCTTTCCGCATACAGGACATACCAGCAGATCGCTGTACGGATACTGGCTCGTCTTCCCACGCCGACTCTTCATCCATGCGATCTTCTGGCATCGTTCATACTGCTTTCGCTCAATGATGGGAATGTGGTGATCCCTCATGTAGAATTGCGGCAGAACGCGATCCCGGTTTTGGGCTTCTCTGTGTGTCATGTGGTCGACGGTGTATTTTTTCTGCATGAGCACATCACCCACGTATTTTTCATTGTTTAGAATCACATGGATATGAGAAGCATCCCAGTTCATACAGGTAGCTGAGGCCCGGTTCTCTTCCATCATTCTCTGGGCGATCGCCTTCATGGAGTACCTTCCGGTCTCATACAGGTCAAAAATGCGGCGAATCGTTGCGGCCTCAGTGGGCTCGACGACGTAATTGCGCGCTTCATCAAAGCGATAGCCGAACACGGTGGTGTGCTTTTCCTGTCCCGCTTCAAACCGCTTGCGGATGCCCCACTTGGCGTTTTCCGAAAGCGACCGGCTTTCTTCCTGAGCAAAGGCTGCAAGAATGGTCAGCAGCATCTCCGAAAAAGCCGATCCGGTATCAATATTTTCTTTTTCAAAAAAGATCTGCGTTCCGTATTTCTGAAGCTCGCGAACATAGGTCAGACACTCCAGCGTATTGCGGGCAAAGCGGGAAATGGACTTGGTGATGATATAGTCCAGTTTTCCGTCCCTGCTGTCCTGCACCATCCGCTGGAATTCCTTTCTCCTGCGAACGCTGCCGCCGGAGATCCCTTCATCTGCATATATATCAACCAATTCCCAACCAACATGCCGCTCAATCTGATCTTTAAAGGAGGTCATCTGAAGCTCCAGGCTGCTCTGCTGTTCATCCATGTCCGTGCTGACGCGGCAGTATGCGCCCACATGAATGATCTTTTTGGTCTTCGCCGGTGTATTTCCCCTGACGGTAAGGCTATCCGCGTTTATTGGCGCCGGAATAGCGCTTTCCAGGCGCTGGACTGCTGTTGTATTCTGACTCATGCAATCCCTCCGTTCATATTTTCCTCATGCCAACCCATGCAGCGCCAGTTTTCCACATTCTGATCAATCACATCCAAAAGAAAATCTTTTTCCTCCGCCGTAAAATTGACCCTGTCTGATCGCAGAAGCCCTCTTTCGACCAGTTCTTTGACCCGTTCGTGTATCTCTCTGCTGACAATGGGTTCGTGGTGCTCCTCAATGTAATATTGATCGCGTTCGCCGTTGTTTCTGACCTGCGTGTTGACGTCGGGTTTATAGCTCTTGTTGGTCAATACGTCGCCGATATACGCCTCATGGGTCAGCATATAGACCATCCGCTGGTGGCTCCATGGGCGTTCAATCCCCGCCTCTTTATCCATCTGTCTTAAACCTGCAAGAATGTCAACGTAACGGCAGCCCTCATTGGCTCTGGCATAAGCATAACGGACCCGTCGCGCTTCTTCTTCATGAATATACCATTGATTCGTTTCGGCGTCCCTGCGGTATCCATAAGGCGCCTTGCTGAAAGGATCGCCTGCGGCGTTTCGCCTTTCATGCGACCAGCGCAAATTTTGCGAAATGCTGACGCTCTCTTCTTCAGCTACCGTCGCCAGAACATTAAGCAGCAGTTCGGATTTCACGTCCAGCGTATTGATCGATTCCTTTTCAAACACAACGGGAATCCTCAGCTCCTGCAGTCTGCGGATGGTGCGGATGCAGTCAGGCAGGTTTCGGGCAAAGCGGGATATGGATTTTGTGAGAATCATATCAATCCTTCCCTCCTCGCAGTCCTGAAGCATCCGGCGGAACTGCGGCCTTTTCAACATAGATCGTCCCGACGCGCCATGGTCGCCATATATTTCGACCAGTTCATAGTCTGGATTTGCACTGATTCGCCGGATGTAGTAATCCTTCTGCGTTTCGTAGGAAGCGTCCTGATTCTCCATAAGCGTGCTTACGCGGCAGTATGCGGCAACTCGTATTTTTCTGTCCTTCTTTATTCTCTCCTGTGTTTCTTTCATATGCTTACCTCCTCCGAATTTGATGCATCCTGCACATAGTAAGTCTATCATATAAAGGAACATTTGTCGGATTCGCAGCGAAGACAGCAGGCTTGCCGCCGTCTACTATTTATGCTTTCTTCACCCTTGCATTCAATACAAGGGCGCGCGCTTTCTTCGTTGCCATGCCCGTCCTTTCAGCCTGACGAAGCAGGCAGGCGCAAGCTTCAATTGCAGGTAAATGAAAAACGTCCAGCGAAACGCTGAACGTCCAAGTCATCCAAAAAGAACCTTTTTCATGAGAGAAGCCGATCTTCTGAAAGCCTGCCTAATTTCCGATCGGAAAGGGGAAGCGTTTTTGCCGTACATGCCGCCAACTCTGCTGCGCCCACGGCGTCCGATTGCAAATCCCTTCGGGCCTTCTTTGAGATAGACGCTCTCTCAGTATTTGACTCTCCCTTGGGCATAAAATCGCTCCCCATTGGTTAGACAGTAAATCATACCGCCTAACCAATGGGGAGCCGGATCAATTTTCACAGCAATCCATTCGGCTTTATCTTTTACTGAAGGCTTGCGCCCTCGCCCGCGACAAACTGAACCTCGCCCGGCATAACCATGCCTTTGGCTCTGGCATACTGCTCGACGCCCTGCGGGCTTTCCGCGTAAATGATGTCGCTTTGCAATTCTCTCAGCTGCTCGCGATACATCTCTTTCTCCGCCTGGAGCAGATCAAGCTGCGCCTGTTTGACCTTGGCTTCCGCGTCCAGCACAAAATACAGGGCGCTGAAGATGATGACAAACAGCACCATCAGGGAAACAAGCAGCTGGGGCCTCACGGTGTATTTCTGCGCTGCCATAGACGATTCACGCTCCTTCGGAAATGTAACTATATAAATTCGACCGAAGTCTCTTTTCTCCTGCTTCACTTGCAAAGAAACTGAAATATTTTCTTAAGATTGTAAGAAGTACACAAGCATTTGATCCGCTTTCTGATAAAGTTGACGACTGTTCGAAGCACGGGATGAACCGCCATGCGGTAAATCGCCGCGCCGAGCCCTGCCGCAGCCACAGAATAAAGGCGAAAATCGAGGCGGGTTGTAAAAAGCATGGCAAAAAACAAAAGGATTGTAATCCCCAGGGTGCAGGTGAGATCGGTAAAAAATCGAACGAGGCGGCTTCTTCCGATCAGGCATTCGATGGATAAGCACGCGTCGCTCCAAAGCCCCATGACAAGCCCTGTCGTCGCCATCAGGAGAAACACGTATATCTGTCCCGTAGAATAAAAAAGCATTTTTTCTCACCTGAACAGGCGGCTCAACGCGCTTTTGGATTTCGGCTGACGCTCATCGTAGGAAAAGGCGTTGATTTTTCCGTGAATGACCAGCTCGCCGTCTGAAATGTTCAGATTTTCCACCTGCATTCCCTCGCCCGATATGGCGATTGCACCCTGACTGGTCACGGCAAGAATTTTTTCGCCGCTGAACAGCTCCACATCCTCAACGCCCGAAATTACCGCATGCGTGCGGGAATCAATCTTGACACAGTGCGCCTTCACTTGGGCAGGCATGGTTTCCTTCATCCGCATCCCTCCTGCATGAAGGAAAATATGCGTCCGAAGAATAATCCATGCCTGCGCTTAAATGGTTTTACAGGTATTTTTTCAATTTTTCGATGTTTTCGTTTTCTTCCGTTAAATACGCGTCGGCAAGACGCACGGCTTCGCCGTCCGCTTCCGGGTTCTCGCTTTTGGCGCGCGTGATTTCAATTACGCCCATCGTGCTTCCCTGAATCAGCATGTCAGCCAGATGCGAGGGCGAATTGTCGATCATCGTGTCCATCTGAATGCCCATCCACGTGCCTGCCCGGGCAAGCGGGCCCTGCTTTTTGATGCGCTGGCCTGCATCCGTCAGCATTTTTTCGCCCTCGCGATCAAATTTTTCATACATGGCTTTTTGGGAAAGCATCGTTTCGCGCATGCCTTCGTCGTCCGTTTTGTTCAAAAGCATGCTGACGGCTTCGGCGCCCATGCGAGCGGTTTCGCACATGACTTTGGTAAGCTTGGCGTTTTGATCCATTTGAATGCACCTCCTCGCAGATATTGTTTGCGCGCGAAAAGAATGCATCCGCGTCATTTTTTGTAAAATCAGGTTTTGGCAAGCTTTACAAGCAGCCCCTCCGGCAGAATTCTCGCAAGAACGCGGTAGAATTTATAAAAAGCTCTGGGCGTATAGACGGCTTTTCTCAATTTCGCCGCGTTAAGCGCGCCGAGGGCGACCTTTGCGACGTCGCAGTACGGAAGGCGGTCAAAGGTTTTGCTGTTTCCCTTGACGTGACCCACCGTTAAAAATTCCGTATTCATGGGCGCGGGGCAAACAGCCGTCGCCGACCGGCGGGAAGCGCGAAGCTCCTCGTTGAGCGCGCGGGAGAAGAACGTGGCGTATGCCTTCGACGCGCTGTAAACCGCCATATTCGCATTGGGCACAAAGGAAGCGATGGAAGACGTTGTCAGAATCCGCGCGCCCTTGGGCATAAAATCAAGCGCATATCTGGTAAACCGCGTCATGGCGAGGATGTTTAAATTCATACACCTTTCCTGCTCCGAAAGATCGGCATCGGCAAACGCGCCGTGAAAACCGCAGCCCGCATTATTGATCAGCAGCGAAATTTCGGCGTTTTCCGCTTTTACGCGCTCAAAAATCCTCTTCACATCGCTCGTATTGGTGATATCGGCGCAGACAGGCAATAGTTTTGCGTCTTTTACTTCGTTTTTCAGTTCCTCAAGGCGCTCCTGTCTTCTTGCGACGCACCACACCTCGTCGATTTCGGGAAATACGGCGTGGATTTTTTTCGCAAACTCTTTTCCGAGGCCGGAGGATGCGCCGGTCAGAAGGGCAATTTTCATACGTATATCTTCCTTTCAGCTCGCTTTTTTAAATTATAGTCCCGGCGGATACAAAATGTCAATTGCGCGCGCGCGAAATATATAGTATGATAGAAATATACTTTATAAAGGAGGCGGAATGATGCGTATCTTGTTTGCCGAGGACGACAGCGCCATCCGCTCGTCCGTTTCAAGGATGCTTCGCGCAAACACCTATGCGGTGGACGAGGTGGATAACGGCGCCGATGCGCTTGACTATCTTTTGTCAGCGCCCTACGATCTTGCGATTTTGGACGTCATGATGCCGAAAATGGACGGCCTGACCGCGGCAAAAAAGGCGCGGGCAGCGGGAAACAGAACGCCCATCATCTTCTTGACCGCAAAGGACGCGCTGGAAGATCGCTTAAACGGCCTTTACGCCGGCGCGGACGACTATATCACAAAGCCGTTTGCCTTTGAGGAGCTCCTCGCCCGCGTTCATGTAGTGATGAGAAGAAGCGGCGCTCCCGCCTTGACGGATGAAATTACCGTTTCCGATCTCACCGTCAACACGCGAATGAAAAAAGCCGTTCGCGCAGGAAAAGAAATCCCGCTCACAGGCCGCGAATACGCCATTTTGGAATACTTAATCAAAAATGCGGGCGCGGTTTTATCCCGCGAACAGATTCAAAACGGCGTCTGGGGCTACGACTATGAGGGCGTCAGCAACATGATCGACGTTTACATCAGAAATCTTCGCAAAAAAATGGACGAGGACTTTGATAAAAAGCTCATTCACACCATAAGATTCCTGGGCTATGTCCTTCGGGAGGAAGCATGAGAAAATTATCCATTACGATGAAGCTTACTCTGTGGTACGGCATTTTTATGCTTTTATCGATCGTGCTTACGTGGTATGTTTTTAAAAGAACCGCAACCGTCGCGGCGGAAAGGTATTACAGAGACGAGCTTGCGCAGGCGGTTAGCCTTGCCATTGAAAACGCCTCCTATTCGGACGGATATCTTGAATTTGAAGAAATGCCAGACGCGATGGAGCACGTTCATCTGTCCTATTTTGCCGAAGACGGCGCTTTGCTGTACGGCCACATCTGCTCCGAGGAGGTGCACGCGCCCGGTAAATATTTTATGGATTACGACGAGCACGAAAGGCACCGATACATCTATGACGAAGCGTTTGAGCTTGAGGGCTACGGATTCATCCTTATCCGCGCCAGCATCAGCATGCAGGATGCAGAAAGCATCCGCGACCTTCTTTCCGCTTCGATTCTTTTTATCATCCCCGCGCTTTTGCTGGTTTCTCTCGCCGGCGGCTTTATTCTGTCCCGCCGCGCCATGCACCCTATAAAGCGCATTACCGAAACTGCACAGAACATTGCCGTCGGCGCGGATCTTGAAAAACGCATTTCCATTTCCCATCCGTCGGATGAGCTGAGCGAGCTGTCTTCGGTTATAAACGGCATGCTTTCAAGGCTCGAACGCGCCTTTGCCCGCGAAAAGCGGTTTACAGGCGACGTGTCTCACGAGCTCAGAACGCCTGTGGCGGCGGTGCTTTCCTTGAGCGAGGGCGCGCTTATGGAAGGCGCAAACGACGCAGACAAAACCCTTGCCCTTTGGAAAATCCGCGAAAAATCGCTTGAAATGAGCAGAATGATCAAAAATCTGCTTCTGCTTGCGCGTATGGATGCAGGCAAGTGCGATCTTCAGAGGGAAAAAACAGATCTTTCGGAGATTGCTGAGGCCGTCTTCTCCGAGGCGCATGAGCGCTTTAAGGATAAAGAAATCGCCGCATACGTCAATCTGGAACCGGCTGAATGCAGATGCGACCCCATGCTGACCGCGCTTCTTATTATGAATCTGACCGAAAACGCCTTCCGCTATACAAAAAGCGGCGGCGAAATCAAGCTTATGACCCTTCATGCGCCGAAGGGAGCGATTTTCATGATTGAAAACCGAGGCGCAGGGCTTTCACCGGGAGAAGACAAAATCATCTTTGATCGATTCTACCGGGCCAACAAATCAAGAAGCGACGGCGGAAACGGATTGGGGCTTTCCATCGCAAAGGCGATCGCCGATGCGCACGGCGCGTATTTGACCTGCGAAAGCGAAGAAAATGCATTCGTGCGCTTTACGCTGATTGTGCCGTAAAAGTTTTTTTCGTTTTTCCATCCATTTTCATTTTACTTTCATCTTCGGGTGAGATACTTCTATCGTCGAAAGGACATTTAAGCAAAATCAGGAGGTATGTAAAATGAAAAAAATTATCTTTATCGCTCTTGCGCTCGTTCTTCTTTTCTCCATCACCGCCTTCGCCGCAGACGCGCGTTCGGCCACCGAAACCGCGCGAGCGTTCGCGCCCGAAGGAAGCGCGTATCTCTATACCGAAAAGGACGGCAAATTCTATGAGGTTCATTTCTCGATTGAGGAAACGGGCGAGGAAATCCAAATCACCGTTCCCGCAGACGAAACCCTGCCCGTGGAGCTTGAAACCGAGAACGATTTCGCTCTGGGATCTTATGAGAACACCCTTTCCGAGGAAGCGGTTCGCCTGGTAATCGGAAATGAATATCCAACCGCCCAGATCGATACAATTTTAACCGTTATGGACGACGGCCTTTTCAAGGTTCATGTCTATTTCACTTCTCTCGACTTCTACGGACGCGTGAAGCTGAACGCCGAGACGGGCAGCGTTATTGCGCGCAAGATCATTTTTGCCGCGCCTCTTGAGGGCTGGCAGACGGAGCTGGAGGACGATTACTCCGAAGACGTTCTTTTAAGCGAGAACAAGGCGTCCGGCAATACGGCAAGCGGCAATAAATCCGCTAAATCCAATTCTTCCGAATCTCCCTCCTCCCATAAATCCGGCAAAAAATCTTCCTTCATTTCCGTCTCCCAGGCAAAATCCGCCGTCACCTCCAGCCATCCCGGCGCAAAGATCTCGGAAATCGAACTGGACCATGACGACGGAAAATATGTCTACGAGGGCGAGGCTCGCTTAAACGGCTGCGAATACGATTTCAAAGTAGACGCAGTCACCGGAAAGCTGATCAAATGGAAGCTGGACGACTAAAGGCGGACGATCCCTTTTTGCGGGCGCGTAAGTGCGTCCGCTTTCTTCTATTCCTTCAAAATCCTTAAATGTTTCTATTCTCCCTTCATTACGAGGAAGCTGCGTTTTCACCGGGGCTTTCAAAAAACTCGACAAGCGGGCGTATTTTGTCCCACTTTCCCCAAAAACGCGATATTCATGTTATTAAAATGGATTTTCGACAAGCAGAAATGAATTTTTACGATAAATTGTGATTAATATATGCTTTGGGGGCTTATATTTTCTCGCTTTCTGTGATAGAATAGGTATCATCAAAAATGCAGGAACAAAAAAGGAGACTTTCAGAATGGGTATTAAAGCAACCATCATCGGCGCCGGCAGCGTAGGTTCTACCATCGCTTTCATGATGGCGGTAAAAGATATTGCTTCCGAAGTTGTTCTGATTGACGTAAATACCAAAAAAGCCATGGGCGAAGCGCTGGATATCCGTCAGGGCACGCCGCTTTGCGCACCCATCTCCGTATATGCGGGCAGCTATGTGGACGCGCGGGGCTCCGACGTTGTTATTATCACCTCCGGCGTCGCCAGAAAAGCGGGTCAGGATCGCCTGGCGCTGGCGCAGACCAACGTCGACATCATCAAAAACATCGCGCCCCAAATCACCAAGCACGCCCCCGACGCCTTTTACATCATCGTGTCCAATCCCGTCGATATCATGACCTACGCCTTCCACAAAGTGACCAACATTCCGAAAAACCACATCATCGGAACCGGAACGCTTCTGGATACCGCGCGCCTTTGCTCGCGCCTCGCCGAATTCATGAACGTTTCTCAGAAAAACGTCCACGCGTATGTTCTGGGCGAGCACGGCGACAGCATGTTTGTTCCGTGGTCTCTGGCGCAGGTCTGCAACACGCCCCTTGCGGAATACAGAGAAAACCTCGATTTCGGCTTTATCGAGCTTCCGGAGCTCAACCTAAGCGAGGTCGAAGATTACATCCGTACCTCCGGCAGCAAGATCATCTCCCGAAAGGGCGCAACCTATTACGCCGTTTCCATCGCCGTCTGCCACATCATCGAGTGCCTGTTCAGCAGCGTGAATACGGTGATGGCGGTTTCCACGATGCTTAACGGCGAATACGGTATCGAAGACGTGTGCCTGAGCATTCCCACCTTCGTCGGCCCCGGCGGCGTGAAAGGCCGCGTGCTTCCGAATCTGACGGAAGAGGAGCTTGAGCGTCTTCACAACAGCGCAAACATGCTTAAAAAAGTAATCAGCGGCATCGAATTCTGATTTTTCAGATGGCCGGCAAAATCCTATGCAATGAAACGCGCAGGATTTTGCCGGCTCTTTTTCTTGCAAATCATTGATTCCCGCGTCCGATCGTGATATGATAATTTAAACAATTTCATCTAAATTTCGCAGAAAGGCCTGATGAATATGGAGCTTGACCGCATTCTGTTTACAAAAAACTGGCTTTTTTCAAAGACCGAGGATGAAAACGCGTGCGCGCGCTTTTTTGACGACGGCGCATTTGAGAAGGTAACGCTTCCCCACGACTGGCAGATCAGGGAAACGCGTATTCCCGACGCAAAGGGCGGCGGATCGCAGGGCTTTTTCCCCAGAGAGCATATGGGCGTATACAGAAAGCGTTTTTTTGCGCCTGAGGAATGGAAAAACAAACAGGTTCGGATTCTTTTTGACGGCGTACAGCGGTTTTCAACGGTGTACTTAAACGGCAAAAGGGTCGGCGGAAGGCCGTTCGGCTATGTGCCGTTTCTGTGCGATCTGACGCAAGCGCTTGATTTTGAAAATGAAAACGTTCTCGCCGTTCAAGTGGACAACCGCGAGCCGGAAGGCAAAAAGCTGAACATCGCAGGCGGCGACAGGTGGTATTCCGGCGCGGGCATTTACAGAAATGTGTGGATTTTGGTGGATGAAGATACGCACATCGCAAACGGCGGCGTAAACATCGTTGCGTCGCCCGTGATCAAGGGTCCAAGCGGCGACGTTCCCGACAAGGCGGGCATCCGCTGCGACCGGGCGGATGTGGTATTAACGTGCGAAATTGAGGGCGAAACGGACGGATTTACCGTAAACGCCGAGATTTCCTATGACGAAAACGTCCTTTTCAACCTTGAAACAGCGGCGCGGAAGATAACCGAATTCAGATTTGAGATTCCATCGCCCTTTCTTTGGTCGCCCGAAACGCCGAATCTCTATACGGCAAAAATCACCGTCAAGGAAAACGGCGATTCGCACAAAATCCGCTTTGGCGTAAGAAGCGCGCAGTTCGACGAGGAAGACGGTTTCCTTTTAAACGGCGTAAAGACAAAGCTTTGGGGCGTGAATCTTCACCACGACGGCGGCTGCGTGGGCGCGGCTGTGCCCATTGAAATCTGGGCGCGCAGGCTTAAGGCCATTAAAAAGCTCGGCGCGAACACCATCCGCGCCTCCCATAACCCCATGGCGGAAGAGGTGTACGACCTTTTAGACGAAATGGGCTTTCTGGTGATTGACGAAATCTACGACAAGTGGTCGGACAACAATATGTACGGCGACCTGTTCTTTGACGAATGGCACGATCAGGACGTCGCCGCCATGATCCGAAGAGACCGATGCCATCCGTCCATCATTTTGTGGAGCGTCGGAAACGAGATCGGACATCAGTACAGCGAAAAATTTTATGCGTGTCTTCAGGATCTGGTTGATCACGTCCGCGCCATTGACAATACGAGAGCCGTTTCGGCGGCGCTCATCGGTTTTTGCACGCGCGACTTTAGCGACGTAACCCCCATGGGCAAAAAACTGGCTGCCGTGCGCAGGTATGCCGAAATCGTGGACGTTTTCATGGGCAACTATATGGAGCATTTCTACGAAAAGCTGCGCGAAAGCGGCATGAGAAAGCCCATCATCGGAAGCGAAGTTAGAAATTACTACCTGCTCGACGAAAACACGCTGAACAACGCCCAGTACAAGCTTGAATCGCCCTTCCATATCGTGAACAAGCACGATTGGGTGTGCGGCTCGCTCATCTGGGCGGGCGTCGATTATCTGGGCGAGGGAAGCATGTGGCCGCTGAGAGGCTGGACGGGCGATCTGCTCGATTCCACGGGCGACTGGAAATACCGCGCATGGTACTGCGCCGCCGCATGGAAAAACGAGCCCGTAATCAAGGTTTGCGTGTACGACGAATCAGAACCGTGGGACGGCTCGCGCGGCGCATGGGGCTTTCCTCAGATGCGCTCGCACTGGAAATACACCTGCTTTGAAAAGATCCTGCATGTAGCCGTCATGACCAACTGCGACACGGTGAAACTGTATCAAAACAGCCAGACCGTTCGCGTCGGATATCTTAAGGACTTTGCCGACGGCATGATTCATTTCTACGTGCCCTACATTCCCGGCATTCTGCGCGCCGAGGGCTACAGAGGCGGCCTTCTCGTGTGCGAGGATATTTTAAGAAGCGATCATACCGCGCACACGCTGCGCGTGGAAGCGGACAGAGCATGTATCCCCGCAGACGGCGCAAGCGTTTCCATGATCGACCTAATTCTGGAAGACAAATATGGAAGACGATACGTGCTTGAAAACAGAAAGGTATCCGTAAAGGCTTTAGGCGCGCCCATCAGAATTCTGATGGACAACGGCGACGCATGGTCGCTTGAGCCCTTTGAAAAAACGCAAAGCACGCTCTTTAACGGACACATCCTGATTCTTGCTCAGGCGGGCACGGAAAAGGGCGCGTGCGAACTTTTAATCGACGTGGAAGGCTTCGAAACAAGACGCGTAAGCCTTCATCTTGAATAACCATGACCAGGCAGGAAATTGAGCGCTATATTCAAAACCAATACGGCACAGAAGCGGAATATCCGTTTGAAATGGACGATCAGACGGCGGTCTACAGACATAAAGGCAACAAAAAGTGGTTTGCCATCGTTATGCGGGTTTCCAAAAGGCGCTTGTCTATCGAGTCGGACGACGAAGCCGACATTTTAAACGTAAAGGCGGACCCCGTCGTCATCGGCTCCTTTCTGTTGGAAGCAGGCTTTTACCCCGCCTATCATATGAACAAAACCCATTGGATCACAATTGCCCCGGAAGCCGACGAGGACAAGGTCAGAATGCTCATCGACATGAGCTATTCCCTGACAGGCACAAAAAGAAAGAAGGCGAAAAAATGATCAGCGCAAACATCCGTGAGATCGAAAGCATCCGCTTATCCGGAAGATTCGATAAAAGCGAAAAGGATTTCCCCCTCAACTGGACGGCCGCCGGGTGCGATATGAAGGTAAAGGGCAGCTATCTGAACGTGGAGATCACTTCCGTTTATAATATGTACCGCCCTTACATCACCTTCGAAGTGGACGGCCTTCGCGCGCAGACGTTTGCCCCCTTAAAGGGCACGCATACCTACACCGTTTTTTGCTCCATGAATCCCGAAAAAGCGCACACGGTTAAAATTTTCATGGAATCCCAGCTGTTCATCGGCGACAGCCGCTTAAGCCTTAAAACCATCGAAACCGACGGCGAAATTCTGCCGCCCGACCCCGTCAAATTAAGAATCGAGTTTATCGGCGACTCCATCACAAGCGGCGAGGGCGGAAAGGGCCCGAAGGATTTTTCCGAATGGATGCCCATGATGTTTTCAGCCGGCGACAACTATGCGCGCTTCACGGCGGACAAAATGAAAGCGGCCTATCAGGTCGTTTCCTTAAGCGGCTGGGGCGTCAAGTGCGCGTGGAATAACGACCCGAACAACAATATCCCCCGCGTATACCAGCAGATCGCCGCCGACCAAAAACCCTACGACTTCTCCTTTGACCCCGATTATGTCGTAATTGCTTTGGGCACAAATGACAATAACGCCCTAAACCAGCCCGAATTCATGAATCCCGAAACGGGCAAGGCCTTTAAGCTCACCAAGGAACACATGGGCGAATGGACGCAGGAAGCCCTTTCGTTCCTTAAAACCGTCCACGCCAAAAATCCCCGCGCCAAAATCGTCTGGATGTCCTTTTTCAAGGAAAGCCCCATTGCCGAGGCTACGCAGAAGGCCTGTGAAACGGCAAAAGATATGGGCATTCCGGCCCAGTACGCCTGCACGCTCGACCTTCACCACTTAATCCGCGGCGGGATGGGTTCAAGAAGCCATCCCGGAATCGTAGCGCAGAAGCATATCGCAAAGGAGCTTGTGAAGGTTCTGAAGGAAAAATAAGCGCCTTAAACCGCAAAAAACCGAGGACAGCGATTTGCCGCTGTCCTCGGTTTTTTTGTGCGTATTTACGCTTCTTTTTTTGAAAACAGGAAAAACGGTCTTTCCCTGCAGTCCATTTTGAGCACTCTGTAGTCCGCGTAGGCTACATTGCCTTCAAGGCGCACCTTTCCCTTTCTGCCGGGAATTTCAAAGCGGTCGCTGCCCTTCTTATACATGGGGTCGAGCACGCCGATTTGATCGCCGTCAGCCTCGGCAACCACCACATAATGGCCGCTGTTTGAGAATACGCCGATGTAATCGTCCCTGTCTCCGTAGGTGTTGGCGACAACCATGCCCTTGCCTGCGCGCATGAACTCGATCATTTCCTCCGCGTCTTCCGTCACAACGCAGTTCAGGGGGAACGCTTCCGCCATTTTATCGGCCAGGATGTAAAAATTCGTGCCGAAGCCCTCTCTCGCCCCGGCGGCCTTGGCGAATTTTGCGCTCTCCTCCGGGGGATAAGAAAGCCCTAAGAGGTTTTCAAGAATCATGGTCATGGAAATCGGGCCGCAGCCGTTGTTGGAAAGATTGCCCTTGGGGGAGGTCGGAGAAATATAGGGCACATGCTCGTAATCGAGCTGGCAGTAGAATTTGTAGTCCTTCATCTTTCTTCTCCTTACGCCTTTTCGTTCATGTGGTCGACGACAAACTGGCAGAAGGTCTTTGCGCCGGTCTGAAGGCCGTCCTCATCGACGTCCCAGCCGGAGGAATGCGCAAGGGAGGTAATCCCCTTTTCGTTATTGCGCATGCCGAGGCCGAAAAGAAGGCCGGGCTTTTCCTTCTCGTAGTAGGCAAAATCCTCTCCGCCGGGCGAGGGTTCCAGCACGATCACTTTATCCTTGCCCACAACCTTTTCTGCGGAGGATTTCCACCATCTGTACATTTCATCGTCGTTGTACGCCGGGGGCAGGGGCTCGTCCGAGAAGGAGCATTCGCCTTCGCCGCCCATTTCCTCGCATGTGTATTTGACAAGCTTTTTGATTCTTTCAATCATCATATCGCGCGTGGATTCCTTAAGGCAGCGCATGCTTCCGCTCATTTCACAGATATCCGGCACCTGCGCAATGGTTGTTCCGGCGTTCATTTTGCCGACGCCCAGCACGCACGTATCAAACGGATCGGCCTCGCGGGAGACGAGCATCTGAATGCCCATGTAGATTTTTACGCCGATCGCCAAAGCGTCAATGCCCTTGTGAGGAGAAGCTACATGAACGCCTTTTCCGCGAACCTTTATATTGAACGCGCAGCTGGTCGCGTTGGTGATGCCGGAGCAGGACGAAAGCACATGCGTTTCGTCCACACAGTTGACATGGCACATGATGATTTTGTCGATGTCCTTCATAACGCCGTTAAGGCACATGGTTTTCGCACCCGAGGGCTTACTTTCCTCCGACGGCTGGAAAAGAAGCTTTACGCGGCAGGTCAGCTGATCGCGAATCTCCCAAAGCGCCTTGGCTGTTCCAAGCAGCATCGCCGTGTGCGCATCATGTCCGCAGGCATGCATCTGCCCGTCAATTCTGGAGCGATAGGGCTTGTCCGATTCGACCTCCTGAATGGGCAGCGCGTCCATGTCGGCGCGGATACCGATGGTGAAACGGTCGATATGACCGTTGATGGTCGCAACGACGGTGTTTCTTCCGTATTTGTCCGCTTCATAGGGAACGCCGATTTCGTCAAGCGTCTTTCTGACCAAAGCGCTGGTTCTGTCAAGATCCCAGCCCAGCTCCGGATACATATGAAGCTGACGGCGAATCGCCACCATCATTTCCTGATCCACATGAAAAACGATATTATTTTCCATCGTTAGATTCCTTCCTTTTTGTTAAATCCCCGATATATTCAAAGTATAGCATAGGAAAATGCCAATTGCAAGGAAATACGCCCGTTTACCAAGCGGAAAAAATATGCTATAATGGAACCAAATCACAGTATAAAGGAATCGATGAAATTATGTTCACCGCAGATATGTGGAAAGATTACGAGGTGCTCGATACAGGCGACGGCGAAAAGCTGGAAAGATGGGGCAAGGTTGTCCTGCGCAGGCCCGATCCGCAGGCCATTTGGCCCAAGCAGAAACCCGCATTGTGGAATAAAGTGGATGCGTACTATCACAGAAGCGCAAAGGGCGGCGGCGAATGGGAATTCTTTAAGAAGCTTCCCGAAAAATGGACGATCAAGTATAGGGATCTCGACTTTTACGTCCATCCCACCGGCTTTAAGCACACGGGTCTTTTCCCGGAGCAGGCCGTCAACTGGGACTGGATGCGTTCTCTGATCAAGGCGCGCGGCGGCAGGGTTAAGGTTTTAAATCTTTTCGGCTACACCGGCGGCGCGACCATCGCCTGCGCCAGGGCCGGCGCGCACGTGACGCACGTGGACGCCGCCAAGGGCATGGTGCAGTGGGCGGGCGAGAACCGAAAGCTTTCGAACATTCCCGAAGAAAACGTGCGCTGGATTGTGGACGACGCGCTGAAATTCGTCGCCCGCGAGGAAAGGCGCGGCAATTTTTATGACGGCATCCTGATGGACCCGCCCTCCTACGGACGCGGCCCGGGCGGCGAAGTATGGAAGCTTGAAAACGAGCTTTACGGCCTGATTGAAGCCTGCTCGAAGGTTCTATCCCAAAACCCGCTTTTCATGCTGGTCAACAGCTATACCACCGGCCTTCAGCCCGCAGTTCTTTCCAATATGCTGTTAATGACGGTTGGAAAAAAACACGGCGGCTTCATCGACTCACAGGAGGTCGTTCTTCCCGTAACCTCCGGCGGCGTTCTCCCCTGCGGCGCAAGCGGCCGATGGACCAGCCTCATTCTTGAATAACCCGTTATGCACCGCCCGGCGTCATGCGTCGGGCGGCGTTTCTATAAGACCCGGCAAAGATTCACAAATTAACCTGCGTCTCATACAAAACCATCAAACGATTTAACAGAAATGTATATAATGGGTACGGATACAAAAATATCGAGAAAAGGGTGTTTTTTGTGAATTATTTATCGAACCTTCTGAACACCATCATCTCCTCTGAGGCGTTCATCGTTTTCGCCATCGCCTTGATCGGTTATCTGATCGGCGCAATCAAAATCAAGGGCATCGAAATCGGAACCGCAGGCGTGCTTCTGGTAGCCCTGGTTTTCGGCCACTTCGGCTTTACCGTCTCCAAAATCGTAGAGACCATCGGCATCGTTCTGTTCGTCGGCTCCGTCGGTCTGATCGCAGGCCCCAAATTCTTCAGAAACTTCAAAAAGAATGCCAAGTCCTACGTACTTTTGGGCGCGATTATCATTTTCTCAGGCGCAGCCACCTGCGCACTGATTGTGTTTATCACCGGTATAGACGCCGCTCTGGCCGCAGGCCTGTTCTCCGGCGCGCTCACCAGCACCCCCGGCTTTGCCGCAGCCAAGCAGGCGGCGGGTGAAGCGGGCGAAGCGCTGGTTGCCACCGGCTACGGCCTTGCCTATCCCTTCGGCGTTATCGGCGTTGTTCTGTTTGTGCAGCTTCTGCCTAAGATCCTCAAGGTTAACATGGACAAAGAGCGCGAGCAGTTCGCTGCCGCCAGCGGCGTTGAAGTCAAGAAGTTCACAGGAAAACTCGTCAGCATCGATCCCATGGGTCTTTTCCAGTTCTGCCTTGCCATCGCGCTGGGCGTTGTGATCGGCTCCGTCAAAATCCCCCTGCCCGGCGGCGCGGAATTCTCCCTTGGCACCTCCGGCGGTCCCCTGATTGCGGGTCTTATCATCGGTCACTTCGGCAGAATCGGCAGAATCAGCCTTTCCTGCGACAAGAAGCTGCTTGAAACCTTCCGCGAATTCGGCCTGATCCTCTTCCTGATCGGCGCAGGCTTAAAGGGCGGTCAGGGCTTTGTTGAGACGCTTTCCAAGGAAGGCCCGATGCTCTTCGTATGGGGCGCGCTCATGACCGCCATCCCCATGTTCGCAGGCTACTTCTTCGCCCGCTTCGTATTGAAGCTTTCCCTGTTCAATAATCTGGGCGCCATCTGCGGCGGCATGACCTCCACGCCCGCGCTTGGAACGCTCATCAGCGTAACCAAGACCGACGACGTAGCCACCGCCTATGCAGCCACCTATCCCATCGCGCTGGTTGTCGTCGTTCTGGCCTGCCAGTTCATCGTATTGTTCCTGTAAAAGATAAACAAGCAGACGTCCGAAAATGCATATGCGTTTTCGGGCGTTTTTTATTTCGGTACACAGACAGAAAAAAACCGTCCCCTGCGGAGATGAACGCTGCATCTCCATCACAGGGGACGGGTTTTTGTGTCCTTTTATGCATATCACTGAATCGTTCAGAAAATCATTCCAACCTGATATACAATAAAGGCCACAAGCCATGCAACAAAGCACTGAAGGAGAACCACGCCAAGCATCTTCACCGTGGAATTCATCTCCCGCTTAATGGCGGCGATGGCGGCTACGCAGGGCGTGTACAAAAGCGTAAAGAGGAGGAACGCAAACGCGGAAAGAGGCGTAAAGATGGTGGAAAGCGCTTTTGTGAGGTCGGCGACAGACGTATTCAGAAGAACAGCCAGCGTGCTGACCACAGCCTCTTTAGCGGTAAAGCCTGTGATTAAGGACGTGGATACGCGCCAGTCGGCAAAGCCCAAGGGGCGTAAAACAGGAGAAATCAAGCGGCCGATCACGGCAAGCAGGCTGTCGGTTGCGTCTGTTACAACGTTCAGGCGCTGATCGAAGGTCTGCAAAAACCAAACGACGACGGTTGCGATAAAGATGATGGAGAAGGCGCGCTGAATAAAATCCTTCGCCTTATCCCAAAGAAGCAGCGCAACGTTTTTGGCGGAGGGCATGCGGTAATTGGGAAGCTCCATCACGAAGGGAACAGGCTGACCGCGAAAGGCGGTTTTTCTCAGAATCAGCGCAACCAGTATGCCTAAAATCACGCCGACCACGTAGAGGAGAATCATCATAAGCGGCGCGGTTTTCGGGAAAAAGGCCGCGCAGAACACCGCGTAAATCGGAATTTTGGCAGAACAGCTCATGAAAGGCGTCAAAAGAATGGTAAGCTTTCTGTCGCGCTCGGAAGCGAGCGTGCGCGTGGCCATAATCGCAGGCACGGTGCAGCCAAAGCCAATCAGCATGGGAACAAAGCTTCTGCCAGACAGGCCGAGCTTTCGAAGCGGCTTGTCCATGATGAAGGCGACGCGCGCCATATAGCCGGTGTCCTCCAGTATGGACAGGAAGAAAAACAAAGTTACGATAATCGGCAGAAAGGATAAAACGCTTCCGACGCCTGCAAACACGCCGTCGATGACCAGAGAATGAACGACAGGATTTAATTCATAGGCGGTTAAAAGCGCGTCCACCTTGCCCGTTACAAAGTCTATGCCCAGACTCATCAGATCGCTTAAAAACGTTCCGATGACGCTGAAGGAGAGGTAGAAAACGAGAAGCAGCACCAAAAGGAACACGGGAATGGCGGTGTACTTTCCCGTAAGCAGCTTATCAATACGTATGCTTCTTAAATATTCCTTGCTTTCGCGGCACTTCTGAACCGATTTTTCGACCACGCTCTCGATGAACGTGTATCGCATGTCGGCCAAGGCTTCGTTTCTGTCAAGGCCGGTTTCCGTCTCCATTTCGACCACGCTGTGCTCAAGAAGCTCCAGCTCGTTTTCATCCAGCTCGAGCCGCTTTGCAATCAGCTCGTCGCCCTCAATAAGCTTGGTCGCCGAAAAGCGCGGGGAAATGCCGTCCTTCTGCGCGTGGTCTTCAATCAGGTGCGCAACGGCATGAATGCATCTGTGCACAGGGCCGGAGAAGCAGAAGTCGGTTACGGTCGGATACACGCGGTTTTTGGCGGTTTCATGCGCGATTCGAATCAGCTCCGAAACGCCCTCGCCCTTGGCGGCGGAAATCGGGATAACCGGAACGCCCAGAAGACGCGACATCTCCTTTACGTCAACGCTTCCGCCGTTTTCCCGAACCTCGTCCATCATATTCAGCGCGATAACCGTCGGGATGCGCATTTCAAGCAGCTGAAGCGTCAAATACAAGTTGCGCTCGATGTTGGTTGCATCCACAATATTGATAATGCCGTCCGGGCGGGCGTTTAGGATATAATCGCGCGTGACGATTTCCTCCTGCGTATAAGGGCGAATGGAATAAATGCCCGGAAGGTCTGTGACCGTCACGCCCTTATATCCCCGGATGTCGCCCACTTTCTGATCGACCGTCACGCCCGGAAAATTTCCAACATGCTGATTTGCGCCGGTCAAAGCATTAAAAAGCGTGGTTTTTCCGGAATTCTGATTTCCTGCAAGCGCAAAATTCATTCCTTTTCCACCTCGATCCATTTGGCCTCGTCAACGCGCATGGTCAGCTCGTATCCGCGAAGACGGATTTCGATCGGATCGCCCATGGGCGCAACCTTTATCAGCGTAACGGTGGTCTTGGGAATAAGCCCCATATCCAAAAAGCGCAGTCTCAGCGAGCCTTCGCCGCCCACCTTCTTGATCTTCGCCGTCTGACCGATCTTTAGTTCGTTTAAAAGCATATCGCCTGCTCCTTCCAATAAACGCAGAAAAGAGTTTGACTTGTCTAACTAATACAAACAAAGGATATCATTTCGCCCTGTATTTTGTCAATATATTTTGCTGTCACACCCAAAATTAACGGTCGGCGCGGCTTTGTGTTCCCGTTAATGTCATCTTTTGTATGGACTTTAATTAAAAGAAATGCTATAATGTAGAATGGTTGATTGTTGAAACGCAAAACGAAGGATAGCGGGAGGTCGCCGGATGATTGAAAGAGCCTATGACGTTCAAAGGGAATTGAGCCGCGCGGAAGAAGGCTCTTTGGTAAACGAATTCCATTTGGGCGATGCGGCGGCCATCGCAAAAGCCCTTAAAGAGCAATATGCAGGCAAGGTCAGCCTTATTTATCTCGACCCTCCTTTTCAAACCGGCAAAAGGTTTGAGGTCCGCGCGCGCGTGGGCGAAAGCGAGTGGAAAACCGGCCGGGGCAGCCTTGTTCTTGAAGGCTACAACGACGATCTTCCGAGAAACGAATATCTCGAAATGATGAAAAACGTGCTCGTAAACGCCAAAGCGCTCATGAAAAGCGACGGCCTTATTTTCGTGCACATTGATTACCGCATTCACCCCTATCTTCGCATTCTCATGGACGAAATTTTCGGCGAAAGCAATTTTATCAATGAAATCATCTGGTCGTACCACACGGGCGGCTGCGCAAGAAAGCATTTCCCGAGAAAGCACGACGTGATCCTTCTGTATTCCAAGACGAAAAACTACGATCTTCACCTTGAAGACATTGCCGAGCCCAATCCTGAGGGGCGCGCAAACCACATGAAAAAGCATGTGGATGCGGACGGGCGCGTGTATCGGTCGATCCGCTCGGGCGGGCGCACCTATACCTACTATGACGACGACCCGGTCATTCCCGGCGACGTGTGGAACGACATGAGCCATCTTCAGCAGAAGGACCCGCAAAGAACCGGCTACGACACCCAAAAGCCCTTAAGGCTTTTGGAGCGCATCGTAAAATGCGCGTCCCGCCCGGGCGATATCGTGATGGATTTATTCGCCGGAAGCGGAACCACTCTGGAGGCCGCCGCCGTCAACGGGCGCAGGTTTATCGGCTGTGACCTAAACCCCTTATCCATGCAGACGGCGCACAGAAGGCTCGATCGCGCCGAGTGCCTTTATCACTTTGAACCCTTCTCGGGCGAGCCCGAAATCCGCGCGCGCGCCGAACGCGGCGTGGCGTTTACGCGCGTGGAACTGACAAAATTCGAAATCGAGCCCGGCGTTTCCGACCGCCGATTTGAAGGCTTAGACGGCGTGGATTCGTGGGCGGTCGGATATCAAAAAAACGGGCTTTTTCATTCCTTTGAGCGCGAAGTGCGTTCGCATGCAAAACCCCGCTTAACGGGCAAAATTGAAATTCCCGTTTTTGAGGGCGAGCTCATGATGCGCGTGACGGACGTTTTCGGACGGTATTTCTTCTATCATATTTCCGTTGATGAAAACGTATAAACACAATATTGAATTAAACCGGAGACACATAAAAAATGATGCTTTCAATCGGAGACATGGTTCAGATGAAAAAAAAGCACCCCTGCGGAAGCGATAAATGGATGGTTACGCGCGTGGGTGCAGATGTGAAAATCAAATGCCAGGGCTGCGAGCATGTGGTGATGATGGATCGCCCGGATTTTGAAAAGCGGCTTAAAAAAATCCTTGTACACGCGGAGGAAAACGCAAATGGCGAATAAGAGTAAAAAAGCCAGACTGAGAAGAAAACGCGCCCGCAGAATTTTTCTGACGCTATTGATTCTTTTATCTTTAGCCGCTGTTTTCATTCGCGTGATCGCATTTGAAACGCATTATTTCTTCTCCGACGCGATGAAGCCCGCATACCGAAAGGGCGATCTCGCCGTCATGGAGAAATACGAAATGCTGACGGAAAACGAGGTCGAGCGCGGCGATATCGTGCTTGCAAAGTTTGAAAGCGCTTCCGTTCGCCTTGTGCGCAGGGTATTCGGCATGCCCGGCGATTTGATCGACGTTCGCGGCGAAGAAAAATTTCTCGTCTATAAGGATGAAAGCGGCGTGATGCGCGAAAAAATGCTGGGAAATGCGCCGGGTCTTGTGTACGGAACGCTTCCCGAAAACGCTTTCCTGCTTTTAAACGATAACCCGGAGGCGCAGGCGGACGACAGCCGCACGCTGGGGCTTGTGTATCTTACCGATATCACAGCGGAAGCGGGGATGATCCTGTGGCCGCCGAGCCGTATGTTTCGCAACGAATAACGCAAAGGAAGGAAATAAAGACATGGAAGATATGAACGAGAAAAAGGTTGCCTCATTAGAACCCGAAAACAACGAAAAAAGCGAATCTGAAATCGATTCCGGCAAAAAAAGCGGCAAGAAGGAAAAAGAAAAGCTCACGGGCTGGCCGCGCGTTCGAAAGGAAATCAGGGAATGGGCGATTTCCCTGATCGTCGCAGTATTGGTTGTGGTAATCATGAAGGAATTTGTGCTCCTACCCATCAAGGTGGACGGAGCTTCCATGAATCCAACCCTGACGCACGGCGAGCGATTGCTGGTCACGGTATATGATGTAAAGCTCGCAAATAAGCTTGAAAAGGGCGATGTGGTTATTTGCAACTATCCCGGCAGAACCAATAAAGATCCCATCGTCGGCCTCGTCACTATGGACACCAACTTCGTCAAGCGCATTGTGGGCGTTCCGGGCGACACGGTTTCGCGCGTTCAGGGCGTTACCTTTGTAAACGGCGAGGCGCTTGATATTAAAAAAATGCGCCTGACTTCCGCCGCCGTCAAGGAGGTTTCCACCTTTGAAAACGGAGAAGTAAAAATCACCGCCCTCATCAACGGCGTCGAAAGGGAATTGACCCTTGAGCAATCCAGAGGATATGCGTTCGACTATGAATACGTGCTGGGCGAAGACGAATATTTCGTCGTCGGCGACAATCGCTATAACAGCCACGATTCCCGTTCCTGGAACGGCCCCGAGATTCCGCTCATGCTCGTCAACGATGTTACAGGCGACGTCGGTCCCATTACCAAGGACATGATTGTCGGCCGCGCAAAATACGTATTTTGGCCGATTGACGAATTTGAAAAGATCGAAAACAATCCCGCATACGTCGATCCCAGCGATCTTGCTCAGTAACAGATAACCAACGGAGGCAGGCAGTATGAAAAAAAAGACAGACAAAAGAGTATTCTGGGTGCGCGTCATGTGCATTTTTCTTGCCATCCTGATGGCGGGCGGCTCCATTTTCACGCTCATTTACTACATCCTCGGAGGATATTAATGAAGCGCCTGATATTTGCGCTTATACTGATAACCGCGTGCGTGCTTTCGCAGGCGGTTATCTGTTTTTCGGAAGAAGCCGCGCCCGTTTCCTACCAAATGGAAATTGAAATCCTCGAAGCCGAGCAGGCGGCAAACATACGCGCGGTTGTAAAATACAAAAATCAAACGGGTCAAACGCTTGAAAACCTCCTGTTTTCCATTCCCGCCAACTGCTTTCGAAGGGAATCAACCCTGCCCTATGACAACGAAACATTGGAAAGCGCGTTTCCCTTCGGCTACGCGCCCGGCGGCGCGGATATACGAAGCATCCGCGTAGACGGAAAGGACGCGCTCTGGGCGGTTTCGGGCGAAAACGAAGCGTATATCCGCGTGCCGGTTTCGCTTGAAAACGGCGAATTCTGCACCGTTCAATTCGATTATGCGCTGCTCCTTACGCAAAACAACGCGTTTCTGGGCGTCAGCGATTTGGATCTGCGCTTTTCGGGCTTCTATCCGTCGCTTCTTGTGTTTGAGGACGGCGATTTTGCGTCAAACGCGCTGACCCGCGCGGGCAAAAGTCACTATTCGGATGTCTGCTCGTTCGAAATCAGCGTCAATATGCCCGTCGATTACGATATCGCATGCTCAGGCGAAAGATCAGAAAGCGTTTCGGGCAGCCGAAAGAATGCTTCCTTCCGCCTTGAAAACGCGCGCGAGGCGGCGTTTGTCATAAGCCGGAAATTCCATACCGTGTCCGCTCAAACCGCATCCGGCGTACTCGTTTCCGCCTACGGGCAGAACAGGAGCGAAATGAGAAAAGCCGTTTCCCGCGCCGTTTCCGCCATTGAGTATTTTGAAAAAACGATCGCGCCCTTCCCCCACGCCGCTTTTACCCTCGCCTATGCCGATCTCGCCGGACAAAATCTGTCCGCCAGCGGAATATCGCTTATTGCAAAGGGCGGAGCCGGCAAAGAGGAGATATATAAACAGGTTGCGCTTCAGTATTTTTCTGATCGCGCGCATCCGAACCCCGCCATGGAAGCGTGGCTCACGGACGGCCTTTCAGAATACATGGCGTATTTATGCGTTCGCGACACGGAGGGCGAGGGAGAATTTCTGCGCCTTATGCAGAAAAGCGTGCTTCCCTCGCTTCAGATTACCATCCCCGGCGGTCTCACGCCCGTTTCCGCCACAAACCGCTTTCAGACGCTTTCGGAATATGAAGCCGTCGTTTCCCTGCGCGGCGCGGCGGCGCTTCACGAGGTTCAAACCGCGATGGGCCAAAACGCGTTTTTGTCGGGCGTAAAACAGTATTACGAGGAAAACGCATACAAAACGCCCGTTTCGGACGACTTTGCGCGCGCATTTGAGAATGCGACAGCCCGAAGCTGGGCGGACGCAATTTATCATTGGCTTTACACCATCGGCGATTACCAAGGCGAAAATCTGTATGAATATGACTGAGGGAGGAAAATCTGCATGCATGTCGATAAAAATATGTTTCCCGATGAAATACAAAATATCATCGGAAATATGTCCGTCGAATCCGACAACGTAGGCCGTTCCGGCGCGCTGGTTGCGTTTATCGGGGACGAGCTGGTTTTAAAACGCGCGGAGAAAGGCAAGCTCCAAAACGCATGCCGGATGCAGTCGTTCTTTCATAAAAACGATCTCGTGCCCGAGGTTGTTTTCTACGACTGCGCCGATTTTGATTATCTCATCTCCCGCCGTGCCGAGGGTAAAAGCGCCATTGACGAGGAGTATCTTAAAAATCCCAAACGTCTCGCCGCAGCTCTCGGCGAATTCCTTTTGAGAATTCACCTCATCGACCCGTCGGAATGTCCCGTAAAAAATATAATGGATAATCTATGCGCCCAGTTTGACGGGTCGATTTGCAAAAACCAAGGTCTTTACAGACATATTACTGATTATTTACAGATAAAAACAATCGATGATGTGAAAACCGCCGTACAAAATGCGAGGCCGTATCTTCAAAACGACACTGTGCTTCACGGCGATTATTGCCTTCCAAACATTATGCTCATGGATTTTAAGGGCAAACACGTAATCGACGTGGGCGAAGGCGGCGCGGGCGACAAGCATTTTGACCTTTTCTGGGGGCTTTGGTCGCTTTCATACAATCTGAAAACCGACGCCTACCGGGAGCATTTCCTTTCCGCCTACGGAAAAAACCGCATAAACGAGGACATGATTTTCGCATGCGGATGTCTCTGCGCGCCGATTTAGCGAAAAAAATGCGCAGAATATTTGCATAAATATTGCAATAGTTATAACAAATCGCTTGATTTTAAACGATGCTTGTATTATAATGTAACATGTATAAAACCTACTCAAACGGAAAGGTGTAAAGGTATGCGGATTAAAAAGGTTCTCATGTCCTGTCTTGCGCTGATTCTGATTCTGTTTAATCTGTCCGCGCTGGCTGTTGACTGGGTCGCAGTTGTCACCGCCAAGTCTAAGGTCTATGCGTCGGCGAACACTTCCTCCAAGTATTTGGGCACGGTCAACAGAAATCAGCAGCTTTGGCTTCAGGAAACCAAAAACGGTTGGGCGAAGGTCATGCTGGACGGCAAAGTCGGCTACATGGACGCAAGATACGTCAAGAAAACCACCAAAACCGCCTACGTAAAAACCGCGGACGTCAAGGTATACGCAAAGAATTCCACCTCTTCCAAGGTTCTGGGCACCTACGGCTACGGCGAGAAATTCACCGTTGAAGCCGTCAACGGCAGCTGGACGCGCCTTGTAAACGGCAAAACCGTCGGTTTCTGCAAGTCCAGCGCCCTTACATACACCAATCCTTCAACGAAAACCTACACCGTTTACACCCAGAGCAACAATGTAAAAGCCTATCAGACGCCCTCCACCTCCTCAAAGTATCTGGGCTCCGTTAAGGTTAACACCAAGATGACCTGCCTTGCCATCTACAACGACACCTGGTGCCGCGTAAAATACAACGGCAACATCGGCTTTATCAAAAAGAGCGACCTTGACACCAAGAAGTGCGACGGCGTTTCCACCGCCAAGATGGCCTCCGGCAAGGTTTATGAAGCCGACTGGTGGACCAGCGGCATCGCCTACCGCTTCGCACGCGGCGAAACCGCCATTGTCACCGACGTTTTAACCGGCATCACCTGGCGCGTATACCGCGGCGGCGGCACCAATCATGCCGACGTTCAGCCCTATACCGCGGCGGATACCGTCGCCATGAAGAAGGCCTGCGGCAGCAACTACGGCACTTGGGCCCGCCGCGCCATCTGGGTCACGGTGGACGGCAAGCGCTATGCAGCCAGCATGAACTGCATGCCCCACGGAGAAGGCTCGATCAAGAACAACGACTTCGACGGGCACTTCTGCATTCACTTCACCAACAGCCGCACCCACGGTACGGACAAGGTAGATTCTCAGCATCAGGCCGCAATCAAGAGGGCGCTGAAAGCCGGCTGATCGGTCAATCAATAATATGTTTTTTCGCTGCCCGGTCAATTTGCATCGGACAGCGATTCTTTTTTCAAGCGTATTTTTCTTATCGATCCCGAAGCGGAATCTGCGTTTTTCAAAAATATCTCCGGAATATCGGCGAAATCCGACAGCGCTTAAGCGAATATAAGCAGCAAGCAAATTATACGAGGGGAGAAGCTTTCATGGCCGAACAATTTCTGACCCTGATGGCGGATCTGGATGAAGATACGCAAAGGGAAATGGAAAAATGGTACGCTTGCCTTACAGAAGCAGGTTTTATCGGCACGCAGACGCCGAATCTTTCTTATCACATAAGCCTTGCGACATTTCCGCTTTCCGAGGAAAGGAAAGCGATCGAAATTATGGAAAAAGCTGCGAAGGAATTTGCGCCTTTTTCCGTGCATTTAAGCCATGTCGGAATTTTTGCGCCCGGAAAGGTGCTGTTTGCCGCGCCGGAGAGAGACGAAAAGCTTGATGCGCTTCACGAGGCGACCGATATTTCTCAAAATCTCAACCGACCGTGGACGCCGCACGCGACGATATTGATCGACGAAACGGAAAATATCGTGAAAGCCATTCCGGTGCTTTTACAATCCTTCCATCCGATCCTTGCGACCGTAACCCGTCTTCACCTTTGTGCCTTCTGGCCGAAAAGGGAGATCGGGGCGATAGAGCTTGCAGGGAAAAGATAAATAGAACCTGAAAGGAAGAAACAATATGTTTTTAGCGATTGATGGAGCTCTGTGCAGAGGCTGACGGGAATGCTGCATGGAGATATGAAATACGATTGATGTTTTGCCGAAGCATTAAATGAATCTCGGGAGGCGAAACGCCTCCCCTAAAATGGCTGCAAACGTTTATTGTAGGAGACGGGTTTCACGTCTCGCACAGCATTTGTTTAACGATGTTCGGCATTTTCCCGTCGGCTTTGTTCGTTTTATAATAAACTAAAAGGAGCAAAGCGATATGAATAGGTTTTTAAAAACAATCGGCGAAATGCGTCTTTTTCTCATTTTGTGGTTTACGCAGATGCTGTCCGGGCTTGGAAGCGCGATGACGGCGTTTGCGCTTGTGATCTGGTCGTACTCTTTTGAAGGATCGGCGCTGAAGACCGCGCTTCTGATGGTGTGCTCATATACGCCGTATGTGCTTTTCAGCGTCTTTGCGGGCGCGATCAGCGACAAGTGGAACAAGAAAAAGATCCTGCTTGCGTCGGACACGCTTTCTGCTGTTACGACGCTGATTGTGCTGGTTCTGATAAAGACGGATGCGCTTCGGCTGTATCATCTTTACATTATGAATGCGGTTTCGGGTCTTATGAACACGATTCAGCAGCCGGCAAGCGAGGTTGTGACGACCTTGATATTGCCCAAACAGCATTATCAGCGCGTGGGAAGCCTCAGGTATTTGTCAAGCTCACTGTCGTCCATTTTAACGCCCATTCTGGCTGCGGCGGTCATGGGTTTATTGGGCATGGAATGGGTGCTTGCGTTTGACCTTTTCACGTTTGTGATTGCGTTTTTTGTGCTTTTGTTTTTGATTCCCGTGCCGGAGATCGGACAGGACGACAGAAAAAGAGAAACGTTTTTAGAAAGCGCGAAGACGGGGCTTGCATTTTTAAAGAAGGAAAAGGGCGTCTTTGCGCTCATGCTGTTTCTGGCGGGCATCAATTTTGTGGCGTCGATGTACAATGCGGCATTTCCCGCGATGGTTCTGTCAAAGGCCGGCGAAACGGAAATGGGCGCGGTCAATGCGGTTGTCGGCGCAACGACGCTTGTCGGAAGCATCATGGCTTCCTTTATGAAAACGCCGAAAAGCAGAGTCAAGGTGATTTGGCTGTGCCTGATGGCGTCGATGTGCACGGAAAATCTGTTCCTTGCCGTGGGCAGAAATGTGTATGTGTGGTCGCTGGGCGCGTTCTTGGGTTGGATTTTCATTCCGCTCATGAATTCGAATCTGGATGCGGTCATGCGCCTGCGCATTCCCAAGGACATTCAAGGGCGCGTGTTCGCCGCGAGAAATTCGTTCCAGTTCTTCACGATTCCGCTTGGATATCTTTTGGGCGGCGCGCTGGTGGATAAAGTATTTGAGCCGCTCATGGCGAAATACGGGTCTGTTCCCATCCTTCAAACGCTGTTTGAAACCGGAAAAGGCAGCGGCGCAAAAATGTTCTTTTTCGCTTTGTGGATCGCAGGTATTTTCGTGTGTATGGCATTTCGGAAGAACAAACACATCCTTGCGCTCGAAGAATAAAATATCCGCAAGGGAAATCCATGTGCCGAAGGCGCAATTCATGTGCGCAGGCGCTGTTCATTTATTAATGAATTGATGTTTAGGCATCATGATTTCCCGCTTCGCTCCATGAATTGACGCTTGCGCGTCATGAATGGATGCTTACGCATCATTATTATCATAAATAACCTTTACGCGCGCGTAGTGGATATGGTATCATCATATCCACTACTTGTCTTAGGAGATTGATTCATGAAAGTGCGCAATATGACCGCAGGAAGTCCCCTGAAGCTGCTGCTCGCCGTGGCGTTTCCCCTGATGATCGGAAATGTATTTCAGCAGATGTATACCGTTGTTGACGCGCAGGTGCTGGGACAGGCGGAAGGCTATGAAACGCTGGCTGCGCTGGGCACGTGCGACTGGCTCAACTGGCTGTTTTTCGGCCTGATTCAGGGGCTTACCATGGGCTTTACCATTCCCATGGCGCAGGCGTTCGGCGCAAACGATGAAAAAGCCCTGAAGCGCTATGTCGGAAACTCAACGGTGCTGGGCCTTATCATATCGGTTGCGCTTTCCGCCGTCGCAATCTTCTGCGTTTCTCCGATTCTGAGCCTTCTGAAGGTGGAGCAGGAGCTGCGTCCCATTGCCACGAGCTATGTGCGCGTATTGTTTGTCGCGCTGCCTGTGGTTATGGCATACAACCTCTTGGCCGGAATCCTTCGCAGTATGGGCGACGGCAAAACTCCGCTGTATGCCATGGCGGTGGCAAGCATCGTCAATATCGGCCTTGACTATCTGTTTGTCATGGGCCTTCATTGGGGCGTTGTCGGCGCGGCTATCGCGACGGTGATTGCGCAGATTTGCTCGTGCGTATTCTGCTTTTTAAAGCTGAAAAACTTTTCCATGGTGCGTCCGGCAAAGGCGGACTTCATCCTGCACGCGAATATGTGCAGAAAGCTGATTTCACTGGGCGTTCCCGTCGCGGCGCAGAATATGATTATTGCCGTCGGCGGCCTGATCATTCTGCGCGTGGTCAATCCCTTAGGCGCGGTGTTCATGGCGGGCTACACCTCTTCAAGCAAGCTATACGGCATTCTTGAAATCGCCGCTGTTTCCTTCGGCTATGCAACCAGCGCCTACGCCGGCCAGAACTTCGGCGCGGGCAAGCGCGAACGCATCTGGAAGGGCGTTCATGTGGCGGCTGTCATGGGCGTGATCACCGCGTTTGTGATCTCCTTATGCATGTTCACCTTTGGAAGCGGCTTCATCTCGTCCTTTATTACGGGTGAAGATCCCGAAGAAGTTAAAAAAGCGATTGGGATTGGCTGCGAATTTCTCTACATCATGAGCGGGGCGCTGCCGATATTGTATCTGCTCTACGTCTACCGCGCTGCGCTTCAGGGCATGGGAGATACCTTGGTTCCGATGCTGAGCGGTCTGGCCGAATTTGTCATGAGAACATTGGCCGCGCTTATTCTGCCCGGCTTAATCGGCTACTTAGGCGTATTCTGGGCGGAAGCCCTCGCGTGGTTCGGCGCGGACGTCATTCTGATTCCGGCGTATTATCTAACGATGCGGAAGCTGAAAATGAAATAAAACAAACGAAAAAATGCCGCTGTTTCGCGGCATTTTTCAGACCATCAACAAACCTCTGGGTGAGGCATGGAGAGGGAGCGCACTCCCTCTCCATTTTCAATCGATTTTGGCGGCATGTACGGCAAAATCGCGCGTTTTCACAAAGCGCAGCGACTGAAAACGCTTCCCCTTTCC
>JAFWZN010000047.1 GCA_017522345.1 Clostridia bacterium
GATGGCGATGCGCTGCTTCTGACCGCCGGACAGGCCGATGCCGCGTTCGCCAACGATGGTTTCATAACCCTCGGGCATATGGTCGATGAATTCAACGGCCTGCGCAACGCGCGCGGCCTTTTCAACCTCTTCATGCGTTGCGTCGGGACGTCCGAAACGGATGTTGTCTTCAAGCGTATCGGAGAACAGGAAGGTTTCCTGCGGGACATAACCGATGGATCGGCGCAGGGGCGAAAGCTTCTGGTCGCGAACGTCTACGCCGTCAATTTTCACGCTGCCTTCGCGCACGTCATAAAAGCGGCCGAGCAGCAGAATAAGCGATGATTTGCCCGCGCCCGTTGCGCCCATAACAGCGACGGTTTGACCGGGCTCGGCAGTAAATGTAATGTCTTTCAGAACGTCTTCGCCGCCGTAGGAGAAGTTGACGTGGTCAAATTCCACCTTGCCCTTGCGCTCTTTGGGATCTATGGTTTCGGCCTTTTCGCGGATGCTGGAGCCGAAATCAACGTAATAAAACAGCTTTTCCGCGCTGGTGACGGCCTGCGTGAGCATGTTTACGATATTGGAAAGCATGCGCATGGGGTTTGTGATCATCCACACATAGCCGTTGACGGCAATGAGCGTGGCAAGATCAAGCTTGTTGTTTAAGACCATGTTTGCGCCGACAATCAGCATAACGGGCGTGCAGAGCGCAGACAGAACCTCCATGATCGGCACAAAGTCCGACCAGATCCACGTTGCTTTTAAATGACATCCCAATAGCTTCTGGTTGTCCTTTTCAAACTGCTCGTATTCGTAGGGCTCGCGGGCAAAGGCTTTTACAACGCGCATGCCGGCTAAATTTTCCTGCGTTCTGGTGTTTAAAACCGCGTTCTGCTCGCGCGTTGCCACGAAGGCGGGGCGGATTTTCTTTCTGAAGATCCACGCGACCACGGCAATCACCGGGCAGAAGGCCAAGAGCGAAAGCATCAGGCGGGGCGTTAGGAACATAAGGAAGATAAACGCGCCGATAAAGTTTAGGGCGTTGTCAAACACAGTGACGAGGCCGCCTGCGATCAGGTTTCGAATACCTTCGATATCGCCCGTCATTCTGGACATAATTTCGCCGATTCTGTGGTGATCATAGAACTGATAGGGCAATTCGCCCATATGCTTATAAAGCCCGGTTCTTAAATTATAAACGACGTTCTGGGAAATTCTTTCAAGGGAAAGAGAGCGGATATAGGTACAGACGCCGCGAACAAGAACCAGACCCAAAAGGCCGGCGCACAGGATGAGGAGAAGCTGCATGCTGCGTTTTTCTGCCTGAATAACGTCGCCGATGATTGAGCGCGTGATGAGCGGAGCGATAAGACGGGTGCTGATGACCGTGAGCTGAAGAAGCATCGCGATGATGATCTTCTTTTTGTAGGGAGCCATCAGGCGGAATAATCGTTTGATGATATCCAAATTATGTCACCTCCGATTGTTCGTGCGTGTAATAACAGGTGTGTTTATTATGCCACTTATAAGGTACGATTCCGTGGAGTTTATGTTTCGTTTTGATGAATTTGCAAAAGAAAACGAAAAACGCGAAATATCGTTTTTCGTTTAAGATAGCGGGGGATTTAGTCCTCTTGGGGAATACATTTTGCGATGCGCGCATTGGAGTACGCGTGATCGCCCGTAACCTCGCGAAGCACGCATATATCATCGGGAAACACAAATTCCGCCTGCTCGTTTGGAAGCTCCACTTCCATCACGGCCTGCTTTTTCCAGAAGGGATAGACATCAATTTCAAAGGTGAAATCGCCTTTTTTGATAAGGCAGCGCATTTTGTGAACGGGCGTTTTATCTAAATCCGCGCGGGACAGAAGGCGAAGGTATTCTTCCTGTGTGATTTCGCTTTCATCCTCTATCGACGACATAGGATCAATGCGCGTCTTTTTGGTGTGGGTGTAGACGTACTGTCCGTCAAGGCCGCGCTTTCTAACGCGCTCGGTTACGCCTTTTTGGTCGTTTTTGAGATACGTCTGCACAATTTCGGTGTGCGGGAGCGACAAAAGGAAGCTGCTTGAGGGAAGCTTGATCAGAAACTTTCTTTCAATCTCGGTATTGACGCTCATCGTATTTGTCCTCGTCCCATTGATCTTTTGTTTGATCAGGCGCAGTCTGCATGGCGAGAAAGCCGATGGCGCGCGCCTTCAAATCCTCTCTGGAAATTACGGTATTGGTTCCTAAGCACATTTTGCACCGCGCGCCGCATTCGGGGCATACGCAGCCGAGCTCGGAGCTTTCGGAATGAACCATGTATGTTCCGCATTCGGGGCAAGAGCATCTCATAATGAAATCATCTCCGCGTAAACAGGTTATTTTTGAAAGATTACAAGGTCTTTGTGTCCGTCTGCAATCTGCCAGGTCGGGAACTGGGCGGTATGCCCGGAGAAATCCGCCGTGCCGTTTTGCTGGACAAAGGACGAAATCGCTCTTTGCGTCGCGCCTCTTGTATAGGAAGCGAGCTCGCTTACCGTGACCTTTCCGTCGCCGTTTGAATCGGCCAAGGCGGCTGAGATCGAATAATCGTTCAGCATATCCCAGCCGAGACCGCGCGTGAGGGCGTAGGTATAGAAGTCGTAGGAAAGCTTTTCGTCGTTTATGCGATAATAGCTGGAAATGGTGGAGGTGGAGGAACAGAGGATGGACAGATATCCCCTGCCGTTTCTGCCTTCATAGCTGCCGCCGGCGCTTTTGAGCGTCTTTGCGCCCGCGGTTGAGAGAATGCGTCCGCTGTGGCAGGTGCAAAGTACGAAGATGACATTTCCCGATATCGCTTTTAAATTGTCGATCATGTCCATCGGTTCGATGGTTATGCCGCTGTTGGTCTGCATCTGATAGCCTTCGCTGCCCGAGTTTGTTCCGTGCGTCAGGAAGAAGATGACGGTTACGTCGTTTTCATCCGCCTGATCGGCGAGGCGGGAAATCGCGCTTCGGATCGCGCCGGGCGTGGGCGAACCGATGAGGCGGTTTACCTGATAGCGGTTTCCGTCGATGGAGGAGCGGGAAATCGCGTCGGTAAAGCCCTTGGTGCTGTTGCTGGAGAAGGGCAGGTAACCGTCTGTTGCGGGCACAGTGAATTGGCTCATGATAAGCGCGCGGTAGGTTATGTCGTTTATGGGCTCGACGGTCACGGAAATGGAAAGCGTTTTGACGTAATCGCCTCGTCCGACGGAAACGGTGATTTCGGTCGTTCCGATGGATACGGCCTTGACCCTGCCTTCTTCCGATACGGAGGCAATGGTTTCATCCTTGGAGGTGAAGACGGGCGTGGCAAACGATGCGCCGACGGGCAGGACGCGCGTATGAATTTCAAATTCTTCGCCGGGGAGGAGATTGATTTTTTCGGTATTGGCTGAAATGGACGTAACCGGAATCTCGCGGACGTTTACGGTGAGCGAGATTTTGAGCCCGCTTCCGTCCAGCGCGGTTCCGCTGACGACGGCTTTGCCCGCTTTCAGATAGGTCATTTTTCCGGTCGATGAGGAGACGGAAACGACATTTTTATCGCTCGACGCCCATGAAAATGCGGCGGGCGTGGCGTTTTTGGGCTCTACCGTATAGGACGGATAGCCGGTTCCGCCGGCCAACACGGAAATTTCGGCTTCGTTCATCCATGCGTTCGTCATTAAGATCGTATTGACTGTGACGCGGCAGGACGCGCTCACGCCGTCCTCTGTGGATGCGGTGATGGTAGCCAAACCGCCGGAGAGGGCGCGCACGAGGCCGTTTTCGTCGCAGACGGCGACTTCTTCATCGCTGCTGGTCCATGTTATACGGTTTGCCGTGGCGGTTTCGGGATAAATGACCGCGGCCAGCGGGAAGGTGTCCGCGACATTGAGCGATATGGAGGAGGCGTTTAAGTACATGCTCGTTACGACGATGGGATTGACGACGATTGTGCAGGTCGCGCTTATGCCGCTTGAAGAAACGGCGTAGATTGTCGCCGTGCCTGCGGACAATGCCTTGACGGTGGCTTTGCCCGAGGCGTCCACGTTCGTAATGTCCAGAATCTCCGGGTGGTCGGAGTACCATGCGCCGGACGTAAATTCGTTATTTACGTCTGCTTTGGGCTCGAGAACCGCTACGTTTCCGACGTTCAGCGCGCCATAGGTGTGGTTGATGGAGAACTTTTTGATCACAGGCTTATCGGAGACGACGTGAAGCGTAAACGATACGGATTTTCCGTTGTGGGACACGCCCTTGATTTCACATACGCCGTCGCTGACAGCAGTGATCAGGCCGGTGTTTTTGTTGATCGCCGCCACGGAATTATTGTCGCTTGACCATGTGAGCGCGGAATCGGTGGCGTTTTCAGGCTTAATGAATACGAAATTCCCGATGGGGCTTAATGTCATGCCGGGGTTTAAGTACAGATCGCTCAAAACGCACGAAACGCTGGATACGGGCGTTGGAACGGTTATGGAGAGGCGGACGGTATAGCCGTTGACCGCGCGGACGGATACGGTTGCCGTTCCGGGGTTTTTGGCGGTGATGAGGCCGGATTCGGATACGGTTACGATTTTTTCGTTGCTCGATGCAAAGGAAAGCGTTTTGTCCTTTGCGTTTTCGGGCAGGGCGGAAGCTTCCAGATGGAAGGTTTCTCCCACGTGAATAACGCCGGGCTTTAATGCAAAGGAAATATCCGTTACGCCCTGCTGGACGGTGAACGTAAATTCGCCCGCTCCGCCGCCCAAGTCGTTCGCGGCAGCCTGAATGCGCGCTTCACCCGCCTTTAAGCAGGTGACAACGCCCGTGAATGCGTCGACCGATGCGATTTCGGGCGTTAGAGAAACAAAGGAGCAGGTAGGGTTGTCCGCATTTTCGGGAATTGCCTTGGCGCTTAGTGTAAAGCGCATGCCGGTATAGGGAATCTGCGGCATGTCCTGGGATGTGATTTCAAAGGACGTAACGCCCGTATCGACGCGGATTTCAAGCGAGCCTACCACGTCGCCCGAGGCGGCGTACACGGTGACTGCGCCCTTTTTATGGCCGGTAAGAAGGCCGGTTTCGCTGATGCTTGCAATGCTGTGATCGCTTACGGACCATTTGACGGTTTTGTAGGTTGCGTCCTCGGGAAGCACCTTGGCGGTCAGCTGAATGGAATGATTGTCAAGCATATGGCTCTGGGGGCTTTGAATCGAAACGCTGGTCGCCGGCACAATGACTTCGACGGGAATATCGGTATACACCGTGCCCTGAGCCGTTTCCGCCTTGGCTGTCACGGTGTATTTTCCAAGCGCTTTGGCTGTCACGGTTGTGCCCGACACGGATAAGCCGGAATTGGATGCGGACAGGGAAACCGCACGCGTTTCCTCGCTTGAGATGAGGTTTGCGCTTTCGCCGACGGAAAGATAGAAAACGGCTTCATTGGTCTTTATGCGCTCAGCAACGACAACGGGCGCGCTCAAAGCGCAGCGCACCTTTTCAAAGGCGTTTTGAATGATCGCCGCGACTTCATATTCACCGTCGTCCTTAAAGCTATAAGAAAGGGTTTTTTCCACGGATGCAGGGCTTTCATAGACGATGCTTCCGGCTTTTGATATCTCAAAACGAATCGAAGCCGATTCCTCGCAGTCAAAATCGGCGGTGAAGGAAACCGGTCGATCGGGGGACGCCCAAGTCGGGCCGGAAACGGATGCGTTTTTGATGTCTATCGGATGGAAAACAGCGCCGCTTTGATTCGCGTAGCTTTCTGCCGCAGAACCGAAAAAGCCGTAGATATCAAGCGCCGAGGGATTGGAAAAAGCGTCGCTTGCGATGGTCAGGCAGCTTTGCGGGATAAAGACGCCGTTTGAGAAATCCACGCCCGAAAACGCTTCGGATTCGATTTCGGTGATGTTTGAGGGCAAGATAAACGGTCCCTCGGCGGCAAAAGCGCTTGCAGGGGACAGCAAAACTGCGACGATCAGAAGGGACGATATAATCTGGCGAAGTCTGTTCATAACTCCTCCGAGTATTAGAATGAATATTACTGCAATATTAGTATACTACATTTTGTCATAAGTTTCAATAGTTTGAAATAAATTCATGTGTTCACCGCTTGAGAAGGCCGTCCAGCTCGCTTTGGGAGAGTCGATCCTGGAGGGAAATGTTGATTGCGCGGGCGATGAGGCCTGCCGCATCCTCAATCATGTCGTCGATTTCGCGCGGGGTGACGATCATTTCGCCGATTTCATTTTCAAAAAGCGTTTTTGTGATTTTGTCGAGCATTTCCTCTTCGGCTTCGCCTTCGCTCATGAGATACAGGGCGTCCCGCGCGATGGTCGAGGCGTAGACGACGGTCGGCATGCCGATAGCGATGACGGGAACGCCCAATTCCTCCTTCGTGATGGCGCGTCTGTGGTTTCCAACGCCTGAGCCCGGCTGAATTCCCACATCCGAGAGCTGAATGCTCACCCCAACGCGTTTGGACGCTCTCGCGGCGAGCGCGTCTATGCAGATGATGACGCGCGGCTTTACTGCTGAAACGATGGATTTCACGCTCTCCATGGTTTCAATGCCGGTGACGCCCAGAACACCGGGGCAGATGCAGCAAACGCTTGAAAGGCGTTCGTCCGTTTCGTCCGGCAGTTCGTTTATCAAATGACGCGTGACCAGCACATGATCGATGGTTTTGGGCCCCAATGCGTCCGGCGTGACCATTCGATTGCCGAGCCCTACGATAAGCGCGGGCGTTCTGTTTTCATCCGGCGGCAGCAGGCGCGCAATTTCTTCGGCCAAAATGGAAGAAAGCGCGTCATACGCCATTGGGTCGCGGGTTCTCACGCCCTCGCATTCAAGGGTGATGTATCTTCCCATGGGCTTTGAAAGATTTTTTGCGGATTCCTCCGTTTCAATCACGACTTCCGTAATGAGGACGCCGGATTCCTCCCAGCTTGCAATGCTCACGCCCGGTATACAGCCCGCAGCTTCAGAGGATTCCATGGCGAGGTCGGTTCGAATTTGCTTCATAAAAAGTCTCCCTTTCAGCGTTTCTTTCTATTTTGCGCGTCATTTCAAATTTCGATGCATTTTGGGCGGGATTTCTCTTTTCAATTTTCCCATACGTATGCTATAATAGTGGAAATGATTTTTGGAGGACGACATGCATACGGATTTTTCACGCAAAAGCGCGCTTAAAATGATTTTTGCCCTTGCATGGCCGACGGTGCTGGAGCAGATTCTGATTACCGCGGTTTCGTATGTGGATACGGCGATGGTCGGCCGCTACAGCGACAATGCGTCGGCTGTTGTCGGATGCACGATGACGGTCAATTGGTTAATCGGCGGCATTGTTTCGGCGATTGCCGTGGGTTTTTTATCGTTCATTGCGCGCGCCGTGGGCGCTGGGGAGCGCGAGCTTGTCAAAAAAGCCGCCGCGCAGGCGACGGGCATGGCGCTGATCAGCGGCGTATTGCTTACAGTGATCGTGCTTCCGATTGCCAGATTTATTCCGGGCTGGATGAACGCCGATCCTGATATCCGAGCGGATGCAGGCACGTACTTCTTCATTATTTACACGCCTATGATTTTCAGAAGCGCGGCCATTATTTACGGAACGGTTCTGCGCGCGGCGGGCGACACAAAGACCCCGATGGTTGTAAACACGGCGGCAAACATTATCAATATGGTGCTTAACTTTTTTATGATCTATGATACGCGCGTATTGAACGTGTTTGGCATTGCCATCACCGTTCCGGGTATGAATCTCGGAACGACCGGCGCTGCGATTGCCAGCGCGATTGCATTTGCCGTGTGCGGCGTATGGATGACGGCGGCTGTGTTCAGAAGCAAAATTCTGTCGCCCAGAGGCCTGTCGTTAAAGCCGGATCCCGCGATTTTGCGCCCGTGCTTCCGCGTGGCGTTTCCCGCGCTTCTTCAAAGATTTGCCACATCCTCCGGCTACGTTGCGTTTTCCGGCATGATCAATACGCTGGGCGAAGTAGCGACCGGCGCGCACACGATTGCCAACACTGCGGAAAGCGCGTTTTACATTCCCGGTTACGGCATGCAGGCGGCGGCTTCCACGTTAATCGGCATGTCCTACGGCGAAAAGAATCCGAAAAAGATGAAAAGCATCTGTCATATGCTTTTGATTATTGAAGTGATTGTCATGATTTTTTCGGGCGGCTGCCTGTTCTTCGGCGCGGAAGCGATCATGGGCATTTTCACAAAGAGCAAGGAGATCATCTCCGTCGGAACCACGGTTTTAATGATGGTTGCGCTGTCCGAGCCCGCCTACGGCATCGCCATCATTATTGAGGGTATTTTTCACGGCGTGGGCGATACGATGTCCACATTCGTGTACGGCGCCTTGGGCATGTGGGGCGTTCGAATTTTGGGCACGTTTATTTTTGTTATTCTCTTGGGCCATGGCCTGATCGCCGCGTGGGCATGCATGATAGCGCACAACCTGGTGCTGAGCGTGCTTTTATCCATAAGGTACGTCCGCGGAAAGTGGAATCCGCTTACGTGCGAGGCGCAGAAGGCGTAAAGGAGCGGTATTGTGAAGGAATTTACGGTTTTGAAGGAAGACGATGGGAGAAGGGCGGACCGGTGGATCAAGTCCCATGTTCCCAAGCTTAACAACGCCTTGATTCAGAAGTTTCTGCGCTTAAAGCGGCTTAAGCGCAACGGAAAGCCTGTTCGCGCAGACGACAGACTTAATGCGGGCGATGTGCTGAATTTCTATATCGAGGACGAATTTTTTGAGCCTGTCCAGAAAAAAGACAAGCTGCTCGATCAATTCAGATACAATGTGAACGTCGTGTATGAGGATGAAAACATTCTTTTGCTCGACAAAAGGCCAGGTATTATCTGCCACCCGGACGAAAATGAAAAGGTCAACACCCTCTTAACGCATGCGCGGGCCTATCTGTATCAGAAGGGCGTGACGGCGCAGGACGGGTTTCAGCCGGTGCTCGTCAATCGCATCGACCGGTTTACCGGCGGCATTGTCATCTGCGCAAAGAACGAAGAAGCGATGCATATTCTGTCTGACAAAATCAGAACCCACGAAATCGAAAAGGCTTATCTGTGCGTGGCGCAGGGCAGGCTCACGCCGCCAAGCGGCGTTTTGAAGGGGTATATTGTCAAAAAACAGGGGCAAAGCCGCGTTCGCGTTTCTAAAACGGCGGTTCCCGGCGGGCAGTATGCGGAAACAATCTACAAAACGCTGTCCTTCGAAAAGGGAAAATCGCTCGTCGAATGCGTGCTTGTCACGGGCCGCACCCATCAGATCCGTTCTCAGCTGGCGGATTTCGGGCATCCCCTCTGGGGCGATACGGCCTACGGCGCAAAGATGGACGAAGGAAGACATTATCAGGCGCTGTATTCTTATAAAATCACTTTTCGGTTTGAATCGGATGCGGGCATGCTTTCCTATCTGAACGGAAAAAGCGTGTTTGTCAAAAATGTGCCCTTTGCTTCGGATTTTCTTATAAATGCCGCTCGATAAGCGCGTTTTCATCAAAAAACCACGAACTTCAGATGGGTTCGTGGTTTTTTGTGTTTTTTATACATATGTTGGAAAGACTGTGAATATATGTAAATGAGAATAATATAAACGGAGGGTGGACGATGGAAAAAATCAGCGTGCTGATTGTGGATGATAACCAGACGCTCGTTCGGCTGATGGTGGATTTTCTTTCAAGGAAGCAGGATATTGAAATCGTTGGAACGGCAAAGGACGGCGCGGAGGCTGTTGATGCGATTGCATCGCTTGTGCCGGACGTTGTGCTTTTGGACATTGTGATGCCGCGCATGGACGGATTTGCAGCGCTGGAGGCGCTTTCGCGCATGAATCTGGGCAAAAAGCCGCGCGTCATTATGGCGACGGGCTTGACAAGGGACGACTTTATTGCGCGCGCCATGAGCATGGGCGCGGACTATTATATGATTAAGCCCTTTGATATGCACACGCTCTATACGCGCATCCGTGAAGTCGCGCATTTGAACGATGCGGCGGCCTATGCGGGCGAGGAAGCGGTTGTTAAGACGGGAGAGATTACAATCGACGAGAAGGTGACAAACATTTTTCTGTCCATCGGCATTCCCGCGCACATCAAGGGCTACGCCTATCTGCGCGAGGCGGTGCGCATGGTGGTTGAGGATCACGATATCATCAACCGAATCACCAAGGAGCTATACCCCGGAATTGCGCGCCGGTTTTCGACCACTTCCAGCAAGGTCGAACGCGCCATGCGCCATGCCATCGAGGTGGCGTGGAGCCGGGGCAGACTGGACAGCGTGAACAGAATTTACGGCTATAAGGTCTTTTCCGCAGAGGATAAGCCGACCAACGGCGAGTTTATTGCGCTGATTGCCGATAAGGTCAGCATGCGGCAGAGCGCGTAAACAAAATAAAAACAGACGCTTTCGCCTGAAACGACAGCGTCTGTCTGATTTTATGCGTTTTCCGCCTGCGGCTCGTCTTCCTTGGGCGGCTCGGGGGCGGGGGCAGCCGACTGATCATGCGCTTTTTTCTTGTCTTCCGCGATTTTGAGCCTTTTGTCAATAACTTCGGAGTAGATGGTAGACAGAAGCGCAAATGCGGGAACGCCCAAAATCATGCCCGGGATTCCGAATGCTCTGCCGCCTACGACGATGGAAACCAGCACCCAGAAGGGGGAAAGGCCTGTGGTGTCGCCAAAGAGCACGGGCTTTATTACGTTTCCGTCGATCTGCTGAAGAACAAAGGTGAAGACGACAAATCCGATTACGAATCCGGGCTTTACAAGCAGAACGATGATTGCGCCCAGAATACCGCCTGCGATCGGGCCGAAGGTCGGAACGAAGTTAAATATGCCGAGCATGATGGACAGAATGAGCGCGTAGGGGCATTTGAAGACGTTTAAGAAGATGAAATTGATAACCGCGATGACGACCGCGTCTAAAATGTTGCTGCCTAAAAAGCGCATGGTGATGGTATCGCCGCGCTCGATAATTTCGTTGAGACGATTGGCTTTCTGTTCGCCCAGAACCACTTTTTCCAGCTTCATCATGCCCTTTTTGAGATTCTTTCGATCGAGAAGCGCGTAAATGGACATGGCGAAAATGATGATCATGCTGAATAAGTGACTGCCCAGCTGATAGAAAAGGTCAAGCATCTGCTGATAGTTGCTCGTCATCCATGTCATAACGGAGGACAATACTTCGTCGCTTGAGCCCAGCAGCTCGTCGACATTGATCTCAATAAACTCGATCTTCTCGGCGTATTCAGCGATAAAAGCCTTAATGGCGTCTATGTATGCGCCGCTGTTGGACATGAATTCGGTAAGGCTTTCGATGGTCCGGGGAATTAAGAGGATCAGCAGGAAGTAGACGATCAGAAACATCAGAAGCACCGTCGAGATACCCGAAATATGCACGCGCAGTTTTTCGCTTTTGAGCTTTTTCAAAAGCCTTTTTTCCATAAACCGCGCAAACGGGCGCAGAACATAGGCGAGAATCAAGCCGCCTGTGACGGGCGATAGGTAGTTCTTGATCGTTGAAAGCCACGAGCGCACCTGAGCCAGATTGTTTAAAAGATTAAACGATATAGCTGCCGCGATTGCAATGACGATACCGGATGCAACCAAGCGTCGATCAATATGCTTATCAAGTTTCATATGCTGCGGTTCACCTCTTTAAGCTCTATGTTCCTACCTATTATAACAGGCGCGCGGACGGCTTGCAAGGGGCGGCGGTTCAAATTCGGTAAAAATGACAATTGACATTGACAATATGGAAAGTTTTTACTAATATAGATGCATGACGGTAATAAGGAGTTGAATCTGCATGCGTGCAAGCGTCGTGCTGCCTTGCTTTTTTCCTCAGGCTTCGTTTGAAGGGGCGGTTGAACAGATCGCCCGAATTGGGTATGACGCGTGCGAAATCTGGGGCTGGAAGGATATTGATATTCAGCGATTTAAGGATGCGCTTTTAAAAAACGCAGTGGAGCTTTTAAGTATATGCACGACGGATTTTCGTATGAACGATCCCGCGTATTCGCAGGCGTGGCTTTCGGGACTTCGGGAATCTGTCTTGGCTGCCGGTGCGCTCGGCGCAAAAAAGCTGATTACACAGGTCGGGCAGGATACGGGGAAGGATCGGGCGTATCAGAGGGACGCGATTTATGAAAACCTCAAAAAGGCTGCGCCTATTTTGGAGGATAACGGTATTACGCTCATGATCGAGCCTTTAAACACGCTTTTTGATCACAAGGGCTATTTCCTCTGGTCGAGCAAGGAGGCGTTTGACATTGTGAATAAAGTCGATAGCCCTTTTGTGAAGGTTGTATTCGATATTTACCATCAGCAGGTGACGGAAGGAAATATCCTAAACAACATTCTTGACAACCTTGATTATGTCGCGCACCTTCATGCGGCGGGACATCCGGGCAGGACGGATCTGCAGCTGGGCGAAAACGATTACCGCGTGATTTTTGACCGAATCGATAAAGCTGGCTACGAAGGCGCGTGCGGTCTTGAGTATTTTCCGAGCACGGATGCGCTTGACAGCTTGAAACGCGCAAAGGAGATTTACTTCTGATAGCAAAAGGAGACGAATACCAATGAAACGGCTGCTTTTGATCATTTTGTGCCTTGTTTTGTCGTTTTTCGCTGTTTCGGAAGAGCAAATCGTTGATCCTTTCGCCTGCGACTGCGGATATGACGAGGAAAAGGGGGAAACGTGCGCGTGCTTTCTTCAGGAGGGCGACATTGGCCCTTTTGTGAACGGCGTGATCGTTCTTTTGAAGGAAAAAGGGTATCTTTCCCAGCTGCATTCAAGAGGCGTATTTGACGCGGAGGTAACGGACGCCGTCAAGCGGTTCCAGTACGATGCAGATCTTTCGCAAACAGGTATGTTGGATCATGAAACGCTTACATATCTTTTGTTTTATGACGTTTTTACGGATTTTTATCTCATGCCGGAGGAAGAAGACGCGCTTTTGTGGGCGCCGACAGACGGCGGCGATCACGTTCATGATCGCAAGGAATGTTCAAATATGATTGCGCCCAGAAAGATTTCCGAGCGGAATGCGCTTGCGCTCGCGATTGAAAAGTGCGAACATTGCTTAAAGGATGGTTGGATCAATGAATAAACGCTGGCAGGATTCCTATACGGAGCAGGTGCAGATCTTAATGCCTGAGCACATCAACGGCGCAAGTCGGCTGTTCGGCGGAAGATTGCTTTCGTGGATCGACGTTGTGGCGGCGGTTACGGCCAGACGGCATTCGGGCTGCGATGTTACGACGGCCTGCGTGGATCATTTGCAGTTTCTTGCGCCCGCGCACATGAACGATACCGTGCTTCTGACCGGGCGTATCACATGGACGGGCAGAACCAGCATGGAGGTGCGCGTGGACACGTACACGGAAACCAAGGGCGTGAGAAAGCATGTCAACCGCGCGTATCTTGTGATGGTTGCCATCGACGAAAACGAAAATCCCGCGCCTGTGCCTGCGCTTTTGCTTGAAACGGAAGAAGACAAAATGGAATGGCGTGCGGCGGAAAAAAGAAAAGAAGAAAGAAGCAGAAAGCGCGTGGAGGGATAATCTGCGCGTTTTTTTGTTTATTCTCGCAAAAATGTCTTGCAAACACGGACAATTTATGAGATAATAGGGTATAAGCACGCGATGTGTGCGCGATATAAAGACATATTGATTTTACATACAAACAGGGAGGCAAACGAAATGAGCGATACCATGAAGGCGATTATGAAAATGAAGCCGGGAAAGGGCTTAGAGCTTCGCGAGGTTCCGATTCCCAAGCCGGGCTTGGGCGAAGTGCTCATCAAGATCAGAAAAACCGCAATCTGCGGAACCGATCTTCACATTTTCAACTGGGATGCGTGGAGCGAGAAAAACATTCATGCGCCCCTGATCATCGGCCATGAATACGTGGGCGAAATCGCCGAGCTCGGCGCGGGCGTAACCGGCCTCACCGTCGGCGAGCGCGTGAGCGGCGAAGGCCACATTGTTTGCCACCAGTGCCGCAACTGCCGCGCGGGCAACAGCCAGTGGTGCAAGCACACCAAGGGCGTTGGCGTAAACCGCGACGGCGCGTTTGCCGAATATATCGTGATTCCCGCAAGCAACGTAATTCCGATCAACCCGGAAATCGACGAGGACGTCGTTGCGTTCTTTGACGCCTACGGAAACGCCACCCACACCGCGCTCATGTTCGACGTTGTTGGCGAAGACGTTCTTATCACCGGCGCGGGCGCGATCGGCGTAATGGCCGCCGCCATCTGCAGAAGAAACGGCGCGCGCAGCGTCGTCGTTACCGACGTAAACGACTATCGCCTCGCCCTTGCCAAGCGCATGGGCGCGACCGAGATCATCAACGTAGCCCGCGACCGCATCGAGGACACCTTCGCCGCGCACCACATCGTAGAAGGTTTTGACGTGGGTCTTGAAATGAGCGGAAATCCCTCCGCGCTTTCCAGCATGATCAAGCTCATGCGAAACGGCGGCAAAATGGCGCTTCTGGGCATTCTCTCCAAGGACGCGCAGGTCGATTTCAACGAAATCATCTTCAAGGGTCTGACCGTTCAGGGCATCTACGGCCGCAGAATGTATGAAACCTGGTACAAGATGATGGCGATGGTTGAGGGCGGCCTCGACTTAACGCCCATCATCACCCATCGCTTCCATTATTCCGATTTCGAAAAGGGCTTTGAGGCCATGAATACCGGAAGAAGCGGCAAGGTCATTTTGGACTGGACGTATTAAGGAGGATGCAAAAATGAAATCAGCGCTTCATTTCTATACCGAACAGCTCGACGCCATCCGCGAGGCGGGCACGTTCAAGTCCGAACGCGTGATCACCACGCCCCAGAAGGCCAGAATCGACACAACGAAAGCAAACGGCGTTCTCAACATGTGCGCCAATAACTATCTGGGGCTTTCCAACCATCCGCGACTCATCGAAGCCGCCAAAAAGAGTTACGATGAGTGGGGCTACGGCTTATCTTCCGTCAGATTTATCTGCGGAACGCAGGGCCAGCACATTCAGCTTGAAAAGAAAATCGCCGATTTCGTCAAAATGGACGACGCCATTTTGTATTCCAGCTGCTTTGACGCAAACGGCGGCCTGTTCGAAACCCTTCTGGGCCCGGAAGACGCGGTCATTTCCGACGAACTCAACCATGCCTCCATCATCGACGGCGTTCGCCTGTGCAAGGCAAAGCGCCTCCGCTACAGAAATAACGACATGGACGACCTTCGCGCAAAGCTTGAAGAAGCCAAGGACGCGCGCATCCGTCTGATTGCAACCGACGGCGTTTTCTCCATGGACGGCTATATCGCAAACCTTAAGGCGATCTGCGATCTGGCTGACGAGTACGACGCTCTCGTCATGGTGGACGACAGCCACGCCGTAGGCTTCATGGGCGACACCGGACGCGGCACCGTTGAATACGCAGGCGTAGAAGGCCGCGTTGACATCATCACCGGAACCCTCGGAAAGGCGCTCGGCGGCGCAAGCGGCGGCTATACCGCAGCCCGTCAGGAAATTGTAGACCTCCTTCGCCAGCGCTCCCGCCCCTACCTCTTCTCCAACACCCTCGCGCCCTCCATCTGCGCAGCAGCCATCGCCACCTTCGATATGCTGACGGAATCGACCGAACTGCGCGACAAGGTCTTTGAAAACACCCGCTACTTCCGCGCAAAGCTCGAAGAAGCCGGTTTCGATGTGCTCCCCGGCACGCACCCCATCGTTCCCGTCATGCTGTACGATGCCAAGGTCGCCGGCGAATTTGCCGCAAGAATGCTTGAAAAGGGCGTATACGTCGTAGGCTTCTCCTATCCCGTAGTCCCCATGGGCAAGGCCAGAATCCGCACGCAGGTCAGCGCAGCCCACACGAAGGAAGACCTCGATTTTGCCGTTAAGTGCTTTAAAGAGGTTAAGGCGGAAATGGGTTTGTAATCATCAGATCAAAAAACTCCGACAGAATATTTGTCGGAGTTTTTTGTTAAGCCAATTATGAATTAATGTTGCGCGTAAGCGATTTGTGTAGTATTATATAGACATATGGTACAAATGTGGGAGGTGAAGACTGTTTGATGAGAAAAGTTTTAATGATATTGTGCATATCTGTGTTTTTTGCATTCCGCTTTGCTGTATTATCGGAGGAGCGCGTGCTTGAATTGCCCGGCAATATGGTTTCAATTGAAGCTCAGGCATTCTATGGCGATACTTCTATACGAGAGGTTGTTCTTCCGTATGGCATGAGCAGCATTGGAGAATATGCTTTTGCTGAGTCAGGTCTTACGAAAATCACGATTCCAGACTCTGTAACTTGGATTGCAGACAGTGCTTTTGATGCTACAGAAGCGTTCATTGCGTATGTGGACGAAGAAAGCTACGCTTATTTTTGGTGTGTTGAACACGGTGTCGATTGGGAATTTGTGCGCTCGACACCTACAGAAATGTTTGAGTATGAGCTTCTCTCAGATGGAACGATTAAGATTACGGATTATGTGGGTTCTGAAACAAACGTTATCATACCAGTTAAAATTGATGGTAAGAAGGTTACAGTGATTGGAGAGATGGCTTTTTACAACGAAAAGAAAGCCTCTAGGATTAAGGTTCCTGCAACTGTTCACACAATTGAAGAGCAAGCGTTTTATTCCGCATCAGGCGTAAAGGAGATTATTCTGCCTGATCAGATAACTTCGATTCAAAAAGGAGCTTTTCGGAATTGCACCGGCCTTACATCGATAACCATCCCCAAAGGTATTTCGGTTATTGAAGAAGATGCATTCAGAGGTCTATCTACGATTACAAAACTGATCATCCCTGATAATGTCACTGCAATCGGCGCATATGCCTTTAACTATTGCTATAATCTGAGAGAAGTCTATATTCCCGACAGTGTAAAAACAATAGATGAAGCTGCATTTCGTGAGTGCAGAGCACTTTTGAAAATTCGTCTTCCTGAAAATCTGTTGGAAATCGCACCTTATTTGTTTGAGGAGTGCGGAAGGCTCAAGCATATTGATATTCCTTCAACTGTTACTGAAATCGGAGAGGGCGCATTCCGCCGGTGCGGATCTTTAAGGGAAGTGGCTTTGCCGAAGGGCGTTACCGAGATCAAGGCAAAGACGTTTGAAGATTGCACGGGAATCCAGGCCTTTGATTTTCATGAAGGAATTACGTCCATCGGAGACAGCGCGTTTTATGGCACGGGATTCAGATCGTTTGTTGTACCGGAACATGTAACGTATATCGGAAATTCTGTTTTTGCGCATTGTTCATGGCTTAGGTCGGTTACCTTCCATGATAAGATAGAGTACTTAGGTAGTGGTATGTTTGAGTCCTGCCGTGTGCTCACTTCAGTACGGCTTCCAAGTGGTTTAACTTCGCTTCCGAATAGCTTCTTTTTAGACTGCAGCGCAATCACAAAGATAGATCTTCCCGAAACGGTTGAAAGGATCGGATTGCAAGCGTTTTTATCTTGCAGTGAATTAAAGGAGCTTATTATTCCAGAAGGCGTGACGGAGATTCCGGACTATATGGTCAGAAATTGCACGATGCTTTCAAAAATCACCCTGCCCTCAACACTGACGAGGATTGGAACACGAGCGTTTCAAGGCTGCAGAAGCCTTGAAAGTATTTCTCTTCCGGATACGGTAACAGAATTTGACATGGGTGCCTTTGAAGGATGCGGCGCACTGAAGGAGTTTATTTTTCCGCCGAATATTAAAGAGATTAAGGTGTATACCTTCTTCGGCTGCAATTCTTTGACAGAATTGATTTTGCCGGATGGTGTTGAGAGAATCGAGGGCAATGCCTTTTATGGCTGCGATGCTCTTGAATATGTCTATCTTCCGGATTCAGTGAAGGAATTGGATAGCGCGATTTTTTCGTGGTGTATCTCTCTTCGTTATGTTCGTTTGCCCGAAGGTATAACAAAGATTCCGGCCAGTATGTTTGGTGGGTGTAAATCGATGCAGGAATTCGTGTTTCCCGATACGATTCGGGAGATCGGGAATGGAGCATTTTCGGAAAGCGGACTTGTGTATGTCAATATTCCTGATGGCGTAATGAAAATTGATGACCGTGCATTCTGGGATTGCGGTTCGTTGCAGTTTGCCGTGCTTCCGCTGAGCGTTGAGACGATTGGATCAGAAGCGTTCGGAAGATGTGAAATGCTGTCTCTCATCAATATTCCAACCGGTGTTTCCCGAATGCCGGATAACGCTTTTTCAGGGTCATCCAATGTGATTGCATTGTGCGAGGCAGGAACGTATGCGGCAACGTTAGTTTCACGGAATCTTATTCCGTTTGCTGATATCCGGAACGAAAGCTACCTTCTGTATCAGGAGGAAGACGCTAATGGAGAAAGGAATCTCTCTCTTTGGATGTATTTGGGTGAAGACAGCGATGTTGTGATTCCGACTGAGATCTGTTCTGTAAAGGTGAAACGTATTCTGGGTTATGCATTTTACGCCAATTCGGACGTTTCAAGCATCGTGATTCCGGAAGGCGTGGAATCCGTCGGTTCATTTGCGTTTGCCGAATGTCCGAATCTGACAAAGGTGCAGTTCGCAAAGAGTGTGAAGGAGTTGGGCGACAATCTCTTTGGCGGAAGTTTGAACGCAACAATGTATGTAAAGTCTTCCAGTAAGGCTTATACGTGGGCAAAGACAAACAAGGTCCCCTATAAAACGTATTGATGTGATGCCATACATATTTTTCAAACGGCGTATTGACAATAAAACAAAGGCGCAGACGGTCATCAGATCGTCTGCGCTTTTGTTCTAAAAATGTTCTTACGCCATCTTCTCAGGCAGCATAAACTTTCCGGAGAAGGCTTTGTACTGATCGTTGAAGTACTTGTTTTCGCCGCTCTTCATTTCGCCTAAGTAGCTGTGCATGTCCATGCTGTTTTGCTTGATTTCGATGACGCAGCCTGCGATGTTGGAACAGTGGTCGCTGACGCGCTCAAGGGCGGTCAGGATGTCGGAGAGGACAAAGCCCTGTTCGATGGAGCAAAGGCCGCGGCTTAAGCGATCGATGTGGCGGGTGCGGATCTGCTTTTGAAGCTTATCTACGACCTGCTCAAGGGGTTCGACCTGCATGGCGGATTCGAGATTGTCGTTTACGAAGGCATCGAGGGCGAGGCGCACGGTTTCGCTGACGGCGTCGGTCATTACGCTGAGTTCGCGGATGGCGTCATCGGAGAAGGAAAGCTTCTTTTCCGCCATTTCTTCGCTGGCCTTGGCGATGTCGTTTGCGTGGTCGCTGATGCGCTCAAAGTCGCCGATCATGTGAAGGAGCTTCGACTGCTCGTGGCTGTCTTCGCTGGACAGGCTCTGCTCAGCCAGCTTTACAAGGTAGGTGCCGAGCATATCCTCGAATTTGTCGCCGCGATCTTCGTCCTTTTCAACGTTTTCGACGATCTTTTCGTCATAGACGGAGATCAGGCTGATGGCGTTGTTGATGGCGGAGGAGGCGACCTCAGCCATGGTATTGGTAACGCTGCGGGCGCGGGCCAAAGCGATCGGAGGCGTGACGAACAGGCGCTCGTCCAGAAGCTCTTTTTCGGTATCCTTGCCCTTGTCGCGAACAAGCAGCGTGGCAAGATCAACCAGCTTTTTGTGGAAGGGCATGAGGAGCGCGGTGGTTAAAAGCTTGAAGATGGTGTGAACAACGGCGATGCCCATTGGGTTGATCGCGGTCGAGAGGAAGGCGAAATTCACAAAGACATTGATCAGATAGAAAATGCTCAGCCACACGATCATGCCGATGATATTGAACAGAAGGTGAATCATGGACGCTCTGCGCGCGTCGGTGGAAGCGCCGGCGGAGGAGATCATCGCGGTTACGCAGGTGCCGATGTTCTGGCCCATGATAATCGGGATGGCGGCAGAATAGGAAATCGCGCCCGAAACGGACAGCGCCTGCAGAACGCCGACCGAGGCGGAGGAGGACTGAACGATTGCCGTAAACACGGTACCGACGATAACGCCCAGGATGGGGTTCGAGAATGCGGTCAGAACGCTCTGGAAACCCGGAAGCTCCGTGATGGGATCGACGGAGTCGGACATCATCTCCATGCCGAACATTAAAACGGCAAAGCCCAGAAAAATGGTTCCCGTGTCCTTCGTCTTTGCCTTTTTGCCCATCATGTGCATGATGATGCCGATCAGCGCGACAACGGGCGTGAAGGTGGAGGGCTTGAACAGCTGGATATACCAGACGCTTGACTCGATACCGGCCAGAGACAGAATCCAGCTGGTGGCGGCGGTTCCGATGTTAGCGCCGATGATGATGCCGACGGATTGCGCCAGCTTCATAAGGCCGGAGTTTACGAAACCGACGACCATAACGGTGGTCGCGGAGGAGGACTGAACAATAGCGGTGACGACGAGGCCGAGAATCAGGCCGCGCATGGGGCTGGAGGACAGCTTGTAAAGGATGGTTTTTAACTGGTTGCCGGCGCGTCTTTCAAGGCCGTCGCTCATGAGGCTCATTCCGTACAGGAACAGAGCCAGGCCGCCCAAAAGGCCGAGAATGCTTAAAATGAGGTCAAAGGGCGCGATGCCCGTCTGTGCCGCGACGACTTCCTGCACGGCTTCCATGGGGGTAGCTGCTTCTGTAGGCATAATATCCCTCCGGTATTTCTTCTTTTCTTTTCTCTTTTACTTCTTCGAACGATATTATCATACCATATTTGAATCTTATTTCATGTTGCTGTTGGTAAAACAGCTGTAAATTTTCGTATTGAATCAGGGATTTTTCTGTTTCCTTTTCTATAACAAAACACTTGCATAGAACGGGAAAATCGCGTACAATAGCATATAGAAGCAATTCGGAGGGAGGAATTCTAATGGCAGTTATCTGGCAGGACAAAAAGCGAATTCTGGGCATGCCGATCAGTTTTACCAAATATATCCTTGAGGAAGACAGACTGATTCTGAATGAAGGACTTTTGAAGTCTGTGGAAAACGAAATCATGCTCTATCGCATTCAGGACATCACGCTCATTCGCACGCTTGGGGCGAAAATCTTTGGCGTAGGCACGCTGGAGCTTCGTTCAAGCGACAAAACGCATCCGGTTTTTCAGATCAAGAACGTAAAAAACGCGTCGAACGTCAAGCGCGTATTGTCCGAGCATGTGGAGCGAGAGAGAGACAGACGCCGCGTGGGCACGCATGAGTTTATCGGAGAAGAAGCGTTTACCGAGGAAACGTAACGGGTCAAATATACATAAGCGCCCAAATCATTAGGATACCGGGAATGCCTAAAAAACCTGCCGTAAGCGCGGAAAAGGGATTGAGCGGCAGAGAAAAGCCCATAAAACGCGAAAGAAAATTGATGCCGATCAGAATCAGCGCGCCTGCGGCGCCGTTTGCGGCGATGCGCCAGATGAACTTGCCCGGAATCAGCAAGAGTCTGCCGATTAAGGCGATCAGGACGACGCCAAGAACGAACATAAATACAATGGGCAGCGGTATCGGCATAGAAAATCACCCTCCTTCACATGCAAAAGCATATGAGGGAGGGGATTATTTATGCTATTTTGGTACCGTGCGCTTTAGCGGCGGGCTTTTAAGCCGGGGGGTGTGTCATAATCGACGTCGCATATGCCTCTTGAAACGGTGTTGACGCCGAATTCTGGGCCGCCCTGCTCGATAACGACAGGTTTTCATTGCCTTTGCTGAAAACAAACGCCGTAAAAAGGCATGTAGGTTTGTCAATGATCTTGGACGGAGAAAAGAGAGATCATATCTCTAGGTGAGAGCCAATTGAGAGGACGCATAGGTCTGGAGTTGGAACGACTTTGGTGTGCAGCTAGCTGCACACCAAAGTCGGCGCGGGACCAGA
>JAFWZN010000048.1 GCA_017522345.1 Clostridia bacterium
GCATGTACTTAAAAATCGCGCGTTTTCACAAAGCGCAGCGACTGAAAACGCTTCCCCTTTCCGATCCCCGCCCGGAAATTCCGAAGAATTTCAGGGGATCGGCCCCTCTCATCAAAAAAGGCACTTTTTTGATGACTTGAACGCCCCCAAAGGGCGTTTTTTTATGCCGTCTGCGTTTTTTTATGAAAACCAGCCGTCTTCATCCATCATCGGCACGCACGAATGCGTATTGATGCGAAGTGAGAATGCAAGATCGTCTGTAAACCCGATGGATTCGAGATAGCGGTAATGCTTTGTTTGCCTGAGGACAAGGGGGATATCGTCTTTATACGCTTCAAACAAAAGCCGCATGCCGACGGCGAGGTCGTTTGCTTCGTCTGCGTTTAAATACGCGCACAATGCGCCTGCGCACAGGCAGTCGTCAAGGGAAAATTTGTCGTGCGTGCCTGCGCACAGGATGATGATATGATCGCTGGCTTTGAGGCTTTCTGCAACTGCGCGCACGTTGATAAAGGAGCACAGGCGGACGCTTTTTGCGCCGATCGCCGCTTCCGCCGCGCGCGCGCCGTTTGTGGTTGTCATTACGATATCGCGGCCTTTAACTTTTTCGCGCGTGTACTCGAGAGGCGAGTTTCCAAATGCAAAGCCGGGCAGCCTTACGCCGCCTCTTTCGCCGCCCAAAAGCGCGTTTTCACTCAGGGAAAGTTCGCGGGCAACCCGTTCGTCGCCCGCGAGCTTTATGCGCCTTGCGCCGCTGTACAGCGCGTTTACGGCTGTCGACGTCATTCTGAGAACATCGATGACCACACAGTCCGCGCCGGAAAGCTTTTCTTTTTCCAAATCCTGAATCGTTGGATATACGTCTATTCGCATCTAAATCCCTCCAAGGGAAATATACGACCTATGCGCCTGTTCTGTCAAGTATATTTGCTGATAAATAAAGGTTTACTGTCTAAATGAACAAATTTCCGGGAAATAATTTTCATTTAAATATATGTATAAATCCATTGCATTTTGTGCTTATAACGTATATAATCTATACAAACTTTTATGATTATGGAGGAAATTTATGCGCATCATTAAGAACGAAGGCGTGTTTCGTCTGGGCGACAGAAACACTACCTTGATCCTGACGGACGAGAAGCAGCTTGCCCGAATTGCAGAAAACCCGGATCTGCCGCTCTATGATGATGAAGAGCGCGGATTTTCCGGCGAGAAGAAGGGAATTTATCCTCCCGGCACCACGCTTAACTCCTTCATGAAGGATGCATACGAGCGTCATTGCACGCGCGTGGAAGTCTCCTATGACTTCTTCTTCGGCGGCTCGAAGCGCGAAAACTATCCGGACGACGAGCTCACCATGCGGGCGTATAAGGTGATCAGCGACTGCGCCAAAAAATACGGAATGACCTTCGGCGCATCCGCGCTTTCTCCTCTGGACATTGGCGGCGGCTACGCCAAGCGCCACGACGACATCGGCTATACCTGGCAGATGGAGGAGACGGCGATTGAAAACGGCGAATATCAAATCACCTGCCGCCGCCAGAGGCAGTGGTACAACAATAAAGGCCCGATTCAGCTAAAGCTCAATCGCGTAATGGCCGTTGCGTTCGACGAGACGACCGCTATGAACGGCTGGGACCTTGTGGTCGACCCGGAAGCCATCGCCGATATTTCCGAAACCGCTCGTTATGAGGTTATGGAGAATACCGCCGTATTAACCGGCGGCGGCTACGGCTATGATTTGATTAATGTATTCGGAAAAACGGACGCGGATAAAAAGCGCGTTTTGATCCTCCTTGAATACGCAACGCCTGAGCAGGACTATTTTACGCCCGACGCGATCGACTTTGTCAAAAATCTCATGGACAAATACAACGAAATGGGCGTTCAGTTCAAGGGCTTTTATTCCGACGAAATGCACATCCAGTTTGACTGGGATTTAGAGGAGCATTTTGGCCCCACCGAAATCAGAACCCGCTATGTAACCGATTCGCTCATTAAGGAATATGCCAGGCGTTTCGGCGATGAATATCTTGACTTTGTAAAATACATGGTCTATTTTGCCTACACCAAGCATGAGGACGGTTCCTTCCGCAATCACCTGATGGCGGATGGGAAGGAGGGCGTGTACAAGACCGTTCTTTTCAGAAAGCGTTATTTTGAAATGCTGTCCCGCCGTATCGTGGATCTGGCGGTTGAAGGAAAGGAGTACGCCGAATCGCTGTTTGGTTCGCCCATCATGACCGTCGCCCACGCCACGTGGCAGGAAAGCCCGACCTGCGACCATTTTTCGGATGATTTCGCTTTCTCTCAGGCCAACAGGCGCGAGGTTTGCCGCTATGACTACGACAAGCCCTATGTGTGGTCCTCCACTATCCGCGAGAATATGTCCGCCTGCGGCGACTATTTCCGCTGGAACGAGTTTTTGACCGGCTCCGGCACCGACCATCCCGAGGGCGGCAACACCGACAGAAACTACTATGCGCAGGCCTTCGCCGCGTCTCTTGGAACGCTCAATAAATTCGAGCATGCCTATTGCGCCAGCTGGGGCTCGCCCAAGCCCGTAATCGACCGCTTTACCGCCGTCGGCAACACCTATGGAACGGCGTACACGCTGGGCGATCACATGCTGGTTCAGAATATGAGAACCCGCCTTTCGGATGTGCTTATGCTCTATCCCACGGAGCTCAACTATGCCGAGGAGCGCTTCGGCAGCTGGATGGTGCAGTACGGCTACTGCGATTATATTACGGAGGAAAAGCTCCTTCAGCACGCAACGCCCACGGACGACGGATATCTGCATGTAAACGGCAAGAAATACCGCGCGGTTGTAGCGCTGTTTGAGCCGTTTGTGGACGAAGTGACGCTTGCTATGCTGATCAAATTTGCCTGCGCCGGCGGAAAGGTCGTCTGGGCGGGACCTGCTGCGCTGAATTTTGAGGACGGACACGATAGCTGCGCTGAATTTATGGAAACCTTCGGCCTTAAAAATGTGGCCTCCCTCGGAGAAGGTCTCAAGATGGCCGACAAATTCGTATCCTTTGATGGCGCGCTCAAGGGCGTCGCCCCCATGGAAATCCGCACCGACCTTCTGCCCGACTATGTCTATCCCGTGGAAGTAAGCGATGCGCAGGTTGTGGCTCGCGTTGACGGAAAGATTGTCGGAGCTGTCGCCAAGCGCGGTCTGGGCTCAATGTGCTATCTTGGCTTCCGCCCGAGGGACGATCAGTCCGTTTCCACGGGAAAGGATGTTTCCACGCTCTTTGATATCCTGTGCGCGCTTGACGCGTACGGCGAGGAAAGCCTTGAAAAGCGTTCCCGCCCGGAAAGCAGCAGGTATCTGATGAATGTGTTTGAAAACGGCGCGATTGCGGTTTCCAACCATTACCGCACGTTCCAGGAAGACTGGTACGGAAGCTTCTTCCGCGATGAGGAAGAGGACAAGCGGCTGCTGACGGGCCGCGAGCTCCCGCCTTATGAGATCGAGCTTGAAAACGAAGTCATCCTCGGAAAGACTGTTTCCTACAAGGGCGAGGGCTGCATGACCTTCAATACCGATAGGGACGGAAATCTCGTGGGCTTTGCAGGCGAAAACACCCGCGGCGTCACGGTGGACGGCAGGGAATTTTCGCTCTATTCCGAAAATGCGAAAATTATGTTCGCCGTCATGGACAAATCCCGCATTTCCGACGGCCTTTCGGGCGTCATGCTGTTAAGGGCCGATCGTCCCGGCGTATTTACCGTGCCTGCGCCCGAAGGCTTTGAAAACGCCAAGGCCGCTTTCTGCACGGTGGGTCTGATTGATGCGGACACGCCCGTCGATGTAAAGATTGAAAACGGCGTGATCACCCTTGAAGTTACTCAGGACATGAAGGACAAATTCATCGGCGTATACGCCTGAAAAGAGGATCCTATGAAAATCCTTCTGATTGCGGACGATTACTGGCATTCTTCCGAAATGCTTCTTCGCGGCATGGCCTTTTTGAAGGACATGGACTATGAAATTGATTTGGTTACGGACGCCAAGGATATCGTCACCTATGAGCTATTGAAAAAATACGACGAGGTGATCATTGCCAAGGGCAATTCCATCACCGCGTCCAATTCTCAGGCGTGGTTCGACGAAGGCACGACCGTCCTTCCGCCGAGCGGATATTGGAAATACGTGAAGGAGGGCGGCAGCCTGTTTATCCTCCATGCGGGCGCAAGCTTCCGAAAGGCGGATTGCCCCGAGATGACCGATCTTTTCGGCGTAAGCTTTATCGAACACCCGAAGCAGTGCCCGGTGGAGGTGAAAATCGCCCTGTCCGAGCATCCGATTGCAAGAGGGCTTGAGGAATTCACGCTCCCACAGGACGAACATTACTTTATCGAGCGCACGGAGCAGGAGGGCGACGTCGTTCTCACCGGCACATCCCACGCCGGAACCCAGCCCGCCTGCATTGCGCGAGCGGTGGGGAAGGGGCGCGTATGCGTGCTGACCCCGGGTCACAACATCCTCGTTTTCGAAAACGAGGGATTTAAAAAGGCGCTTATCAGCTGCATCGAGTGGACGGCGTTTAGGAGATAAGCATCCAAAGAAGGAAATGCTTCTTAAAACATGAACGACGGGACGGTCGGACCCGTCCCCTACAGAAAGAAACCATCGCGTTTCCGTTGTAGGGGACGGATCTGACCGTCCCGGTTTCGTGTTTTTTCTTTTAATGAGACAGCCTCTTTATCATAAAGACATATGCGCCGCCGGCTCAAAGCCTTCTCCTTGAGTAAACGCTGATTTATTCGGCGGCGACGCCGCTCAACGATCTTAAAAGAAATCAAAAATGCATTTGCAAACAAAAACAGACTAAGGTCTGTTTAACGGAATTACAAAAAAGCTTGTGTATGCGTCATAAACGTGGTAGAATAACGGACAGATAAAAAGATCGAAAGGGTGAGAAAGATGTCGGATGCATATGAATCGGCGGCGCTGGTTCTCAGGTTTTTGTTTCTGCTTCTGGGCGCGGGCATTTTTCTCAGAGCCGCGTGGATGACGTTTTGGGATTCGGCGCGCGCGCGTTCTTTACGCCAGATGGAGGAGAGGACAGGCGCGATTGCGCATTTCAGCGTGATTGATTCGCGCGGGCGAAAGGCAATTGTTCCGATTCCGAGGGAGGGATCGGTCGGCTCCCAATGGAAATGCGACGTAAGAATCAGCGGCGCAGGGCTTGAAAAAAAGCATTTTTATTACGAGATCATCGACGGCGGAATCGTCATCACGCCTTTGGACGGCGCGGTTACGCCGGTTGCGCCGGGTCTGATGGACGTTAAGCCCGAAGCGGACGGAGAAGGGCCGTATGACAAAAAGGTTTTGCGTCCGGGGCGCACGTTTGCATGCGGGGACGCGCAGTTTAAGTATATTGTGAATCGAATCTCCGCAAAGCCTGTTTCGCCCGCGCTCAAGCGTGCATACGGCTCGATTACGGGTAAGCTTATGGAAAAGAAATGAGGGGGGAGGCGGCGCTATATGGCCGGAATTACGCCGGAAGGCTACCGTAAAAAAATGACGCGCACATATGAACTGCCGCTTCTTTATATGGTAATGCTGTTCCAGTTTGCGTGCATGCTGCTTTTGGCATTCAGAGACGGCCCTGTTGAAACGTTTTCGCTCATGATGAGCGTATGCTTGCCTGCGGGAACATATATCGGGCTAAAGATTCTTGAAAGATTCTTCTATGCGGACAGGTGCATCTATATTCTGGTTGCGTTTTTGTTATCGCTTGGCGTTATTCTTTTGCGCGCGGTTTTGAAGAAGGAAACGGAGGCGTCCGAGCAGGCGCTTTTTATCGGCGTTGGTTTTGTGTTTCTGCTAATCGGCGCGTTTGTCGGAAGCCGAAGCGGCATGAACGAAAAATTCCTGTTTTTCATGATGCCTGTCTGCCTTGTCATGATGCTGCTGCCGTTTGTGTTTAAAACCTCTTCTGCCGCCAACAACTGGGTGCGCATCGGGAGCGTTCAGTTTCAGCCGTCTGAAATTATGAAGCCGGTTCTGATTGTTATGCTTGCAAGAGGGTTTTCCGATAAAGACGGATGGCGCAAATGGCTTGTCTACATCGCGTTCAGCGTCTTGGCCTGCGGAATTTTGTTCATGCAGCCGGATCTGGGCAGCCTTGTCATCTTTTTCTTTATCACGGTTTCTATGTTTTTTATCGGAACGGGCCGGTGGAAGACGACGCTTTTCGTGCTCGCGCTTGCCGCAGGCGGCGTCGGCGCGTTTTTAAGCGTGCTTGACAAGGTTCCGGCTTTTTCTTATCTTGCTTCGCGCATCGCCATCTGGAAAAACCCGTGGAGCGGCGAATACGAAAACGCCAGACAAATTGTGCAGGGCCTGATTTCGATCGCCTCCGGCGGCTATTTCGGCGCGGGTCTGGGTTTGGGCTCGGCGGACCGAGTGGCGGTTGTGTCTTCCGACTATATCTTTGCCGCGCTCACCGAGGAATTCGGAACGCCGTTTTCGCTTCTTGTTTTGGGCGTTTATCTTTTGATACTGATTCGCGTATCTGTCATCGCCATGAACGCCAGAAGCCGTTATCATGCGCTTTTATCGTTCGGGTGCGTGTTTGCCCTGACAGGACAGATGCTGCTTATCGTTTGCGGAAACCTTCATATTCTGCCGCTTACCGGCGTAACGCTTCCTTTTGTCTCTGCGGGCGGCAGCTCGATTCTGGCCAGCATGACGATGGCGGGGCTGGTACTGGGCGTGTCGAGCGTCAATGCCGAGGACGAATACGACGACCTTATGCGCCTCTCAAACGGCCGATGGAGGGATGAGTAAATGAAGGAAATGCGATCCGCCATCCGACTCGTCGCTGTGATTCTGGTTATCGTGATTGCGGCGGTTTCCATAAGCTATGGATTCATTATCAAAGAAAACCGCGCAAAATGGATTAACCTTGCCAACAATACCCGCGTCGCCGACGCGAAGAAAATCACCGTTCAGGGAAGGGTTTTGGACGCAACGGGATTGGTGCTATCCGAAAGCAGCGCGCCGGGAGAGCGGCATTACATTCAAAACGACAATCTTCGCCGGGCGCTTTCCCACACAATCGGCGATCAGAAGAACATGAGCTTTACGGGCGTTGAAAACCTGCACGCCACAAAGCTATTGGATATGTCGGAAACGAAGACCGGCTATATGATTCAAAAGCTCACCGGCCAGTCGCCTGTCGGAAACGATTTGTATCTGACCGTCAGCGCGGAGCTCACCGAATACATTTACGATATTTTTCCCGCATGGAAATCGGGCGCGGTATGCGTGATCAATTTCGAAACGGGAGCGATTCTTTCGATGCTTTCGCTTCCCAATTACGACCCCGCCGATATGTCGCTTGAGGTTCAGGACACGGCGTATTACAACCGCGTGCTTCAAAAACGCTATGCGCCGGGCTCGACGTTTAAGATGATCACGCTGACGAGCGCGCTTGAAAATCTGTCGGGCGTGGCTGAAGAGGAATTTGCGTGCAGCGGCATCTGGAACTATTCTGATTTTGCGCTGAGATGCGCAAGCGGCGCGGTTCACGGAGAGATGTCGCTTACGCAGGCATTCGCCGATTCCTGCAATGTGACGTTCGGCTCGCTTGCGCACAGACTGGGCGCGGCGCGGCTTAAAAAAACGGCGGAGAATTTCGGCTTCAACTATGAATTCAACTTTGAAGATATCCGCATGAACGCCTCGCACATTCTTACCGCCCGCATGAACGCGGAGGATGCGATTCAGGCGGGCATCGGACAGGGAACGACGGAGGTCACGCCCCTTCACATGGCGATGATCTCGGGCGCAATCGCCAACAAAGGCGTGATGATGGAGCCTAAGCTCATAAAAGAAATGAAAAACGCGCAGGGCGTAACCCTTTCCACGATGACGAGCGAAGTGTTCAAAACCGTGACCACGCCGGAAATCGCCGAGGAAGTGGCAAGATATATGTACGAGACCGTGCGCGGCGGCACGGGAACGAGGGCGGCGATTTCCGGTTACACGGACGGATATGTGTGCGGAAAAACCGGCTCCGCCGAGTGGACGAACGACAAAGGCAAGGACACCCATGCCTGGTATACGGGCTTTTTATACGGCGACAAGGCGCATCCCTATGCCATCGCCGTGGTGGTGGAGGAAGGCGGCTACGGCGGAAGCGTCGCCGCGCCCCTTGCTTCGAAGATTCTGAAAAAAGCGATGCAGCTTGGATTATATTGATACGGGAGGGCGCAAAATGGATAAAATCGGCGTACAGGCGCTTGCAAAGACAATTCTGGACAATGTAAAAAAGGTCATCATTGGAAAAGACGAGGAAATCAAGCTCATTTTAACCGCGATTCTGACCGGCGGCCATGTGCTTATGGAGGACGTGCCCGGAACAGGCAAAACGGTCATGGCCAAGTCGCTTTCAAAGAGCGTGGATTGTGCGTTTTCCCGCATCCAGTTTACGCCCGACCTTCTGCCGGGCGACGTGACGGGTTTAAGCGTGTTTGATCAGCACAAGGCGGAATTCGTGTTCAAGCCCGGCCCCGTATTTACCAATATCCTTCTGGCCGACGAAATTAACCGCGCGACGCCCCGCACGCAGGCGGCGCTTCTTGAATGCATGGAGGAAAAACAGGTGACGACCGACGGCGTTACAAGAAAGCTCGCTTCGCCGTTTCTCGTCATCGCTACCCAGAATCCCATCGAAACGCAGGGCACATTCCCGCTGCCGGAGGCGCAGTTGGACAGATTTCTTCTAAAGCTCAAAATCGGGCGTTTGTCCCACGCGGATTCCGTTCAGGTGCTTGCTCGCTTTCTTTCAAACGATCCTCTTAAGGCGCTTGAAAGCGTATGCGCGAAGGAAGACCTGATGAAAGCGCAGGAGGCCGTGAAGGAATGCAAGGTTTCGGAGCCGGTTCTTTCCTATATCGCCTCCGTCTGCGAAAAAACCCATACCGCGCCGGGCGTGCTTCTGGGTGCAAGTCCCCGCGGCATGCTGTCGCTCATGCGCGCATGTCAGTCCTACGCCATGATCGACGGACGCGATTTTGTCACGCCCGATGACGTCAAGGCGCTGGCGATTCCCGTGCTTGCGCACAGATTGTCCGTAAGAAGCGCCTACGGTCAGACGGGACAGCAGGAGGAAGCCGTCAAAAATGTTCTGACGGAAGTTGAAACGCCGACCGAAAATATGGAGAAATAGAAAATGAGCGTTTTGTGGCTGGTAGTCATGACCATCGCCTTTGCCGTTTTGCAGGCGGTGGTGTTCGGCTGCTGTAATTTCAGAAAGCTCACATATACGCGCTTATTTGATCGCATAAGCGCCTTTGAAGGGGAGAAGGCGGAGCTTCTTGAAAGCATTGAAAACAAAAAAATGCTGCCCGTTCCGTGGCTTCGCGCCGAATCCCGCATACCCAAGCAGCTCCACTTTGAAAAGGAACAGCTGGACGCGCACGAGGTGAGCGGCGGCCTCTATCACAAAAGCATATTTTACTTATCGCCCATGCTCAAAATCACCCGTCACCATGAGGTGAGGCTGACAAAGCGCGGCCTGTACGATGCGGGCAGCGTGGTTATCACGTGCGGCGATCTGTTTTCCATGTCCAAACGGGAAATGCAGATGAATCTGGACTGCGCGATCACGGTATATCCGAGAATTCTTGACGAAAACGAGCTGCCCGACCCCGCGCACAAGTGGCTGGGCGATCTGATCGTCAAACGCTGGATCATGCCTGATCCGTTTTTGGTAAACGGCATCCGCGATTACAGAAACGGCGACAGCATGAAGGACGTTCATTGGAGGGCCAGCGCGCGAACGGGCGATCTTCGCGTGAAGGTGCGCGATTTTACCTCCGATCCGAGGGCGATGGTGGTTTTGAACATTCAGACCAGCGACAACCAGTGGGCGGACGTGGGCGAAAATGAGGCCGAAAACATGGAGCAGGCCATCCGAATTGCCGCAACCATGTGCGTGCGCGCCCTTTCAAACGGCATGCAGGCCGGTTTTTCGTCCAACGCATGCTTAAACGGCATGGCGGGCAAGGGCGAATGCGTGTTTGTGCCGTCCCGCGCAGGCAATGAGCAGATGAACCTCATTTTAGACACCATGGCGCGCATGATGCTTCACAGGGAACTGAGCTTTCAGACGTATATGGACGGCCTTATGCATCTGACGGGCGAGGATATTCTCATACTGAGCTTTTATGAAACAGATGAAATCCGCGAAAAAATGAACGAGCTTCGCATACGCGGAAACACGGTCGATCTTCTTTTGCTCAAAGGGGGGTATAGGGCATGAAACGGCTGACCAGGCGTCTGATTCGCGCCGTTTTGTTCGTGCTTGCCGTGTTCCCGCCGGTGATTGCGGTGTTTGGATGGTTTGTGACCAATCTTTATGCGGGCGCGGCAATTCTGGCTGCGGAGATTTTTCTGCTTAGTTTAATTGCCCTTCTGCCGCCCTACATCGGCAATTACCGGGAATATGAAGTGGTCACATATGAGCAGGCGCGAAACAACGATCCGAATCCCGACAAAGAAACCGTTCGCGAAGTGAAGTCCGAGGGACACAGGATTCCCATCCGATTGATTGCAGATATTGCGTTTTTTGTCGGAACTTCTCTTTTTGTATTTTTGCTTCCGAACGATTGGTTCATCGCGTCCTCGATCATTCGAAAGCTTGCGGTGATTCTCATCCTGCTTATTCTTCAGATGATGGCTGCTAAGGATCTTCCGGCAATTTCATGCATCTGGGAGGATATCCCGGGCATTTTTATCGGCGCGGTGGGCTATCTGATTCTGAGCGTTTATCTCCAGGTGACAAGCAAGGACGTATCCGCGCTTCAGACGCTTACGTCCGTATGCGCGGTTGCGTATTTGTTCTTGGGCGCGGTTGCGCTCAACAAGCAGTCGATCTCCCTTTCCATGAGCGCGCACAGCGGCGAAAGCATGCGCGTTCCCAAACAGATTGTCATCAGAAACCGAAGAATCGTTTTATCCTTCGCCTCGCTTGTTACCGTGCTGTCTCTGATTGAGCCGGTCAGGAAGCTGTTTGTGTGGCTTGCTTCAAAATTGGGAAGGCTCCTTTCCAGAATCTTCGGGCTCAATTTTACGGCAACCGAGGCGCCGCCGCCGATACCTGTTTCTACCATGATGGAGCCGATGATGACGTCAGAAGCGGAAATGGTTGAAAACGCGGCAGAAATAAGCCTCGCGAGCAAGATTTTCGTGTATGGATTTTTGCTGCTCGTTGCGCTCGGCTTTGTCTGGATTGTGTTCGATGCGATTAAAAAGCTGGCCGACAGGCTTACCAAATGGCTTGAAAAGCTGGCCGGAAGCGTATCAGAGGGCTTTTATGACGAAAAAGAAGAGCTTATGAGCGCGGACGAAATGCGCGATCAGATCAAAAAGAGCCTGCTTTCGGGCGTAAAGAATTTCTTTAAGCGCGAAACGCCGTGGCGCGAGCTTTCCGGGCGCGAAAAGGCGAGGAGACTGCTTTTGATTACCTATAGAAAACGCATGGGTAAAATTAAAAATCTGGGAAGCAAGACGGCAAAGGAAGCGATTTACCTTGCGGACGTGCCTGAAGCGGGCAAGGAAAAATTCTATAAAGCCTACGACGCGGCCCGATATTCCGAGAACGAAATTTCTGGCGAGGATATGGACGCGCTGAAAAAGGATTTAAGACTATGACGAGCAATCTTGAATGGAAAATTCAGAACCTGCCCGAATCGCCCGGATGCTATCTGATGAAATCGAAGGGCGAAATCATCTATGTGGGCAAGGCGAAGAACCTCAAAAACCGCGTGCGTCAGTATTTTCACGCTTCCGCCAATCACACGGCGAAGGTTCGCGCGATGGTGGAGAAGGTGGACGATTTTGACATCGTGCTTGTGGACGGCGAGCTTGAGGCGCTGATACTGGAGTGCAACCTAATCAAAAAGCACATGCCGTGGTACAATATCCTATTGAAGGATGACAAGCACTATCCCTATATCCGAATTGATACGCACAAGCCTTTTCCGGCAGTCGAGCTCAAGCGCGAACAGGTGAAGGACGGCGCGAAGTATTTTGGCCCCTTCATCGGCGCGTCCATGGTTCGGGAAGTGATGGATATCACGCGCCTTCTTTTTCCCATCCGCCATTGCGTGAAGAATTTGAAGCCGGGCATGCGCGATCGGCCCTGTCTTCATCATCAGGTCGGCGCGTGTCTCGCGCCGTGCGCGGGGCTTGTAACGGAGGAGGAGTACGCCAAGCACATAAAAAACGTCATCCGTTTTTTAAGCGGACACTATGACGAGGTTTTGGACGAACTGAAAGCCCGCATGCAGGAAGCGGCGAAACAGATGAATTATGAGAAGGCCGCAACCTACCGCGACCGCATCAAGGCGGTTTCCGAAATGATGCAGAAGCAAAAGGCCATCGACGTGGACGGCGAGGACCGGGATGTAATTGCCACCATTCCCGTTGGGGCGGACGCGCTGGTTTCCGTCATGCTTGTTCGCGGCGGACGGCTTGTGTCGAGCGAAAGCTACACGCTGGAACGCGCGGCGGACGAGGATGCGGGCGAAATTCTCACAAGCTTCATGACCCAGTATTATTCCATGGAGAATCCGCCCGCGCCCGAGGTTATCGTGAGCGATCAGCCGCCGGAGATTGAAACGCTGAGCGAGCTGCTCAGCGAGGTCAACGCAAGGCGCAAGGTCAGATTGCATGTCCCCGTTCGCGGCGACAAGGCGCAGCTTGTCAGGATGGCCAAGAAAAATCTTCTGGACGAGGCGCTTAAAATAGAAAAAAGAAAGCTTCGAAGCAAGGAGCGAACCGAGGGCGCGCTCAAGGAGCTTGCCGAAACGCTCATGCTCGAAAAGCCGCCCAGACGAATTGAGGGCTACGATATTTCAAATACGCAGGGCGTTTTGTCGGTGGCGAGCGAGGTCGTCATGATAAACGGCGTAATCGATAAAAAGGAATACCGGCATTACCGCATCAAGACCGTCGAGGGCGCGAACGATTTTGCCTCCATGCACGAAGTGATTACGCGGCGCTTTAAAAGGTATCTTCAGGAAAAGGAAGACGGGGGAAAGGGCGGCTTTTCCGATTTACCCGACCTTATTCTGATCGACGGCGGGCGCGGACAGCTTTCTTTTGCGCAGGACGCGATGCACGCCTTGGGCTTTGACATTCCGATGTTCGGCCTCGCCGAGCGCATCGACGAAATCGTCCTGCCCGATCAGGAGGAATCCATCCTGCTGGACAGACACAGCGAGGCTTTGCACCTCATTCAGCGGCTTCGCGACGAAGCGCACAGATTTGCCATCACGCATCACAGAAAGCTTCGCGCCTCCCGCTCGGTCGCGTCGCGGCTGGAGGAAATTCCGGGCATCGGCCCTAAAAGAAGGCGTGCGATTCTCACGCATTTCAAAACCGTGGAGGCGCTTAGAAACGCGACGGCGGAGGAAATTGCGCTCGTTCCCGGCGTGAACAAGGAAAACGCCGAGGCGGTCTATAAACATTTGCACGCAGAGGAAGAAAATTAAGACGCGTTTCATTGACAAAAAGCGTTTTTGCGCTTTATAATGGCTTAAACAGTATCAGAATCGGGGGAGAATACCATGAATTACGAGCTTCTTGACAAAATTGTCGATTCCAAGAAAGACGCAATCATTAAGACCATGAAAAGATGGCTCAAAATCCCGTCCGTTCAGGCGCCGAAATCCGCCGACAACGCGCCCTTCGGCGAAGAAGTCAGAAAAATGCTGGATCTCGCGCTTGAGGACGCAGCGAATATGGGCTTTGACGTAAAGGACTTTGACGGCTACGCCATGCACGCCGAGATGGGCAAGGGCGAGGAAACCATGGGCATTTTGTGCCACTTGGACGTTGTGCCTGCCGGAGACGGCTGGACGCACGATCCTTGGGGCGCGGAAATTGATAACGGCATGATCTACGGACGCGGCGTTGTGGACGACAAGGGCGCGGCGATTTTGGCGCTTTACGCCATGCAGGCGGTAAAGGAAGCCGGCATTCCCATGAAGGACGCCGTTCGCCTGATCCTCGGCTGCGACGAAGAAACCGGCATGAGCGACATGCGCTATTATGCGTCCCATGCCGAGAGCCTTCCGAATTACGGCTTCAGCCCCGACGCGGAATTCCCCGTCATCAACATCGAAAAGGGAGGCCTTTCCCTTACGCTCGGAAAAGTTTCCGCGGGCGAAGAGGGCGCGGAGATTCCCGTTTACAGCCTGTATGCAGGCGAGAGACAGAATGTGGTTCCCGGCGAAGCATGGGCGCTTCTCGGAATTAAGGACAAAGAAGCGTTTGAAGCAAAAATCGAAAAGATCAAGGCGGAAAAGGACTTTGATCTTAAGTATGCATACGAAGAAGACGGCGCGTGCCGCCTGACCGCGTACGGCCAGCAGGCGCATGCGTCCATGCCGGAGCTTGGCAAAAATGCAGCCGGAATGCTTTTGATTGCGCTTAATGAACTGGGCGCGGGCGGCGGCTGCAAAGAGGCGATCAAGGGCGTCAGCGAAGTAATCGGCATCGAAGGACACGGAGAAAGCCTCGGAATCGCCATTGAGGATGAAGAAAGCGGCAAGCTTACCTGCAACCTCGGCATTCTCCGCTATGACGGCAAGCTGTTCTCCGCGATGCTCGATATCCGTTATCCTTTGAATGCAAACGAAACCTTTATGTGCGGAAAAGCGGCCGAAACGGTGGCAAAATACGGCATGTTCCTTCAGAAGCGCGGCTCTCACGGCCCGCATCATGTTCCCAAGGATCACAAGGTGGTTAAGGGCCTGATCAAGTCCTATTCCGACGCGACCGGCAAACCCGGCTACGCCTTTGCCATCGGCGGCGGCACCTATTCCCGCTGCATGCCCAATACGGTAGCCTTCGGCTTAAACTTCCCCGGCGATCCCGATCCGTGCCACATGGCGGACGAATATCTGGATATCGAAAAAATGATGCTTTCGGCGCGCATCATGGCGCGCGCGATTGCGGAATTGGCGGGCAAGCATGAATAACGAGAAAATTTTCTCCATCGCCATCGACGGCCCCTGCGGCGCGGGTAAAAGCAGCGTCGCGGACGATGCGGCAAAGAGGCTGAATATTCTGCATCTGGACACCGGAGCCATGTACAGGGCCGTCGGGCTTTATATGCTGGAGAACGAAATCGACATTCACAATCCCGATGAAGTCAAAGCCCACATGGACGAAGTAAAAATCGACGTGGCGTTTGAAAACGGCATCCAGAAAACGTATCTTTGCGGAAGAGACGTTTCCTCTCTCATCCGCACGCAGGAAGCCGGGGACGCAGCCAGCGCCGTCAGCAAGGGCGCGTATGTGCGCGAAAAGATGGTGCTAAAGCAAAGAGAGATTGCAAAGGGCATGAGCATCTTAATGGACGGAAGAGACGCAGGTACGTGCATTCTTCCCGACGCGACGCTTAAAATCTATCTGACGGCGGACGTTCACGAGCGCGCCAGAAGAAGATATGACGAGAGAGTCCAAAAAGGCGAAGCGTGCGTTTTTGACGACGTGCTCAAGGAGTGCATCGAGCGCGACCACAACGATATGAATAGAGAAGTATCTCCGCTCATTCAGGCGGAGGACGCGGTGGTTGTGGATTCCACTCATATGACGCAGGCGGAAGTTGTTGATCGGATCATTGCTCTTTTAAAGGAAAGATTGGAGGCATAAACGTGAATACGGCGTTTTATTCCGTATGTACGAGCCTTTATTATGTGTTTAGTCAGCTTGTCCATCCCGTCAAGGTGACCGGCGGGGAAAACATGCCCCTTGATGGAAAAGCGATTCTGTGCGCCAACCATCAGTCGCTTCAGGATCCGCTGGTTCTGGCGACGTATGTGAAGCGCAGAATGCACTTTATGGCTAAGAAGGAGCTTTTCAAAAATAAGCTCTTTGGAAAAGTGCTGTCCGCGCTCGGCGCATTCCCTGTGGCGCGCGGACAAAACGATTTAGGCGCCATCCGTACCGCATTTAAGCTTCTTTCCGAAGACGAGGCGCTTGGCATTTTCCCGGAGGGTACGCGCTTTACAGACGGCGAAATGCACGAGGCGAAAAACGGCGTTTCGATGATCGCCCTTCGGACCGGCGCGCAGGTTATTCCCGCTTATATCATCGGAAACTACAAGCCGTTTCGAAAAATGCGCGTCGTGATCGGAAAGCGCGTCGATCTTAGCGATCTGGGCGGAAAGTGCGACGCCAATACCATGCAGATTGCAAGCGAACGAATCCGCGCGGCGATGATTTCTCTTAAAGAAGGATAATTGTTTGTTAAATCATCAATATTCTGTTGTAATTCGGCAGGAAAAAGGTTTATCATATCGAATGTTGGAATGATAGGCTTTTTTCGTATTGGAATGGCGAAAGGAGATGGGTTTTCATCGCGCGCGTAACCGTAGCCAAATCAGCCGGATTTTGCTTTGGCGTGCGAAGAGCCATCAATCTCGCAAGGGAATCGGCTCCTGCGTATACGCTGGGCCCGCTCATTCACAACACGCACGCCGTTAACGACCTTGAAAATGAGGGCGTGTTCGCGAAAGAAACCGTTATGGAAATTCCCGTCGGCGCAAAATGCGTCGTCCGCTCCCACGGCGTAGACAAAAGGACGATGGAAGCCCTTTCCGAGCGCGCGGAGGTGATCGACGCCACCTGTCCGTATGTAACCCTCATCCACAGCATGGCGACGGAAGCCGCCGCGTGCGGAAAAGCGGTCATCGTGGTCGGAAAGCGCGAGCACCCGGAAGTGGTGGGCACGCTCGGCTGGGCAGGCGAAAAAGCGTTTGTCGTATCCACGAAGGAGGAGGCTATGCTTCTTCCCGAAATGGACGAGGCGGTTGTGCTTGCGCAAACGACGATCGGGAATCAAATGTATGAAAGTGTGTGCGCGGCGATTTCGAAAAGGGTTCAAAACCCCGAAATCAAAAATACGGTGTGCGCCGCGACCGCAAGACGCCAGGAGGAGGCCAAGTCCCTTTCCAGGGAAAAGGACGTAATGCTGATCGTTGGCGATCCCAAAAGCTCCAATACCCGCATGCTTTTTAGAATTGCGTCCGAGAACTGCAAAAGGACGTACATGATTGAAGACGCGTCGGGGTTAAGAGATATTCCGCTTAGTCCCACGGATAAAATTGGGATTACAGCCGGTGCTTCCACGCCGGATTGTACATATAAGGAGGTTGTAGCACGAATGAACGACATCGAGAACAAGATCAACAACGTAGAAACCCAGGAGACCGTAGACGACTTCGCTTCCGCCTTTGAGAAGACGATGGTGCAGATCCGTCCCGGACAGACGATTACCGGCAAGGTAGTCCAGATCACCGAAGACGAAGTATGCGTCAATATCGGTTACAAGGCTGACGGTCTTGTGAAGAAATCTGATCTTTGCGTCTCTGATGTCAAGATCGATGACGAGATCGAAGTTGAAGTTGTTAAGGTAAACGACGGCGAAGGCAATGTTCTTCTCAGCCAGAAGAACCTCATCAACCGCAAGCTCTGGGACGAAATCGTCGCCAAGAACGAAGCGGGCGAGTATGTTGACGGCGTTGGCAAGGAAGCGGTTAAGGGCGGCCTGCTGGCTACTGTAAACGGCATCCGTACCTTCATCCCCGCCTCCCAGCTTTCCCTGCGCTATGTCGAGAAGATCGATGAGTTCGTAGGCAAGGAAATGAAGCTGAAGATCATCGAGCTTGACCGCGCCAAGAAGCGCATTGTTGCTTCCCGCAAGGCTGTTCTTGCCGAGGAAGAAACCGCCCGTAAAAAGGCCATCTGGGGCACCCTGGAAATCGGCGCCATCGTTAAGGGCACCGTTCGCAGAATCGCTGATTTCGGCGCTTTCGTTGACATCGGCGGCGTAGACGGCCTCGTACACGTTACCGACCTCAGCTGGGGCCGCGTAAAGCATCCCTCCGACGTTGTCAAAGTCGGCGACGAAATCGACGTTAAGATCGTAAACGTTGACCCCGAGAAGGAGCGCGTTTCCCTTTCCTATAAGCAGACCCGTCCGCGTCCCTGGACCGTAGCCGACGAGAAGTATCCCGTTGACTCCGTCGTAGAGGGCAAGGTTGTTCGCATCACCACCTTCGGCGCTTTCGTAGAGCTCGAGCCCGGCCTCGACGGTCTGGTACACATCTCTCAGTGCGCTGCCACTCACATCGAGAAGGTTGAAGACGCGCTGCATGTTGGCGACGTCGTTCGCGTGAAGGTTCTGGACGTCAACACCGAAGCCAAGCGCATCAGCCTGTCTGTTCGCCAGGTTCTCGAGGACGAAGCCCTTGAAACCGTAGAGAACACCGACATCGCCGATGAGTACGCCATTGAAGGCGCAGCCGAGGAAGCAGCTGAATAATTATCGGTTTTGATATTGAATACGGTCTGTTGTATGATAAATGCAATTGGCCGTATTGTTATATAGACCGCTGCTTTACTGTGCTTTGAACCGATGTGCGTTTATATCGGGTGATAAATATCAGGAAGAAGGAGAAAGACCGGTATGAAAAAGCTTTTGATTGTATTTGCGCTTCTTATGGCCTGCATGCTTTTTTCGGCAATCGCTGAGGAAGAACCTGTGGTTTACACATCGGGCGATTACAATTATATTCTGCTTGAAGACAATACGGCGAAGATAACGGACTATACGGGAGAAGAACACGATCTTCTGATTCCGGAGCAGCTGGACGGCTTTACGGTTTCGGCGCTCGGAGACGCGGCGTTTAACCAGTATCTTTTCAGCGTGAATATTCCTGAGAATATCACAAGCATGGAAGGAAATCCGTTCAGACAATGCGCTAGGTTGGATCAAATTCTGGTTTCGGATGATCATCAGCATTTCGGCGTGATTGGAAACGTTCTGTTTCACAAAATTGATCTAAGCCTGATCTGCTATCCGCGCCGTTTGAGAGCGGAAAGCTATTCAATCCCTGACGGAATTCTGGCAATCGGCGATTCTGCATTCATAGGGAACGGCTTCCTTGCTGAAATAAACATTCCGGGAAGCGTAACTGTAATTGGAGATTATGCGTTTAGTGGATGCAAAGCGCTCGCAGATGTTTACATCCCGGAGGGCGTAAATGCAATCGGAGACTATGCGTTTTCTGAGTGCGATGCTCTCGCAGACGTTTACATCCCGGAGGGCGTAGAAGCAATCGGAGACTATGCGTTTAATTGGTGCAGTGAGCTTTTAAGTGTTAGCATACCGGAAAGCGTTGTGAGCATGGGGGAAAATCCGTTCAGATGGTGCGGAAAGCTGACTTCCATTCAGGTTTCTCCTCAGAACAAGAGCCTTGAGATGGTCGACGGCGTATTGATAAATGAGGCCGAGAAGAAGCTGATTTGTTATCCCTCTGCCCTTGACGCAGAAAGCTATAAAGTTCCTGACGGAATTTTGATAATCGGAGAATCCGCATTTGAGTCAAACGATGCCATTAAGAGCATAAGCCTTCCTGAGGGCCTGACGGAAATCGGGAATTCAGCGTTCCTTGCGTGCGATTCCATAACGGACATCAATATTCCTAAAAGCGTAATGTTTATCGGAGATCAGGCGTTTATGCATGTAAAATCTCTGACGCAAGTCAATCTTCCTGAGGGCTTGACGAGCATCGGGTACCGCACGTTCTGTGCATGCAGAGCCCTTACCGAAGTGAATATCCCTGAGGGCGTAGAGGCAATCGGAGAAGAGGCGTTCTATGCGTGCACTGCGCTTGAAAGCATAAGTATCCCCGGAAGCGTCATGTCGATCGGAAACTATGCATTCAGAGAATGTGAATCGCTTACGAGCGTAAACATTTCTGAAGGCGTAAAGATGATTATGGAATATGCGTTCGGCAAGTGCTCGTCGCTTACGGATATATCAATTCCCAGTAGTGTAACGGCGATCAGTAAGGGCGCGTTTGCAAGCTGTTCCTCTCTCGCGTCCATTACGATCCCGGAAGGCGTCACGCTGATTAATGATTATACTTTCGCGGGCTGCGTGTCTCTTGGCAGCATAAGCGTTCCCGACAGCGTAAAGGCAATCGCAGAAAGCTCGTTTAACGGATGCGAAAATGTTATGCTTGAAGTGGTTCCCGGTTCCTACGCGGAAAGCTGGGCGATTGAAAATGGAATCAATTTCAAATAAGCTGTGCCTTTTATTTGGATTGAGGGCTGAGCAATCGGTCAATCGTTTATCGGTATAATAAAAACGCAGACGGCGCGCGCTGTCTGCGTTTTTTCTATAGGAGCTTCATAGCAAGATCGGTTAAAAATGCTGCCATGCAGGCGGCGACGGCTACGGTCAAAAGCGATTTTCCCAAAAGCGCAAAGACGACGGCGGCCAGACAGCCGACTGCGGCGGTCAATGTGCTGCCGGTTGATGTAAAGATATCCGGGATGGTCATGGCGGTCAAAACCGCATAGGGGAGGTAGTAAAGAAGGCTTTTTATAAAGCGGGACTTGATTTGCTTTCTAAAAAGCACGAAGGGGATTGCGCGGATCAGGTATGTGACAAGCGCCATTACGAGGATGTAGAGATAGCATTTTGCGTCAGACATTGTGGGCCTCCTCCTTATCCGTTTGAATCGGGAAGCGCCACGCGGTAAACACTGAGGCGATCACGGCGCAGATGATGACGGAGAAGCCGGGCGATATAAAGGAAAACAAGGGAATAAATCTAAGCGCGATGCTTAAAAGCGCGCAGAGGGATACGCAGATTGCTACGGCGCGGGATTTGGTTGCCGGAGGCAGGACGATTGCGATGAACATGGCATAGAGCATCAGCCCCATGGCGTTTTTAAGGCTTTCCGGCAGAATATTGCCCGCCGTCGCGCCTAAAAATGTGCCGAGTACCCAGCCCAGAATGGGCAGAAGCATAAGGCCATAGAAATATTTTGCGGTGATTCTGCCCTTCTGCGCGCTGGCTACGGCGAAGATTTCGTCGGTCATTGAAAAGGCGCACAGCATGCGTCTGGGCGTTGTAAAGGTGTCGTCCAGCTTCTGGGTGAGCGTTATGCTCATAAGCGCGTAGCGGATATTGATGATAAATTCCGATAGGATCATTTCAATCAGTGGACCTGCGGCGATGATGATATTAAGCCCCGCCAATTGCCCCGCGCTGGTTACGTTGACAAGGGAAATAACCGTTGCCGTCAAAGCGGAAAGCCCGCCTGCCGCGGCCAAAATTCCGAATCCGAAGGATACGGACAGATAGCCCAGCGCGATGGGTATGCCGTCTTTAAGTCCTTTTAGGAATAAAGAATTCTTTTGCATAAATTTTCAGATCCTTTGAAGCGAATGGGTACATTATACATCCAAGGCTGCATGCAAACCATCTTGAATTGTAAATTCGCGCTCAAATTTCATTGATTTTGAATCCGTGTGTGATATAATGAATAAAAAACAATTTGGAAAGAGGAAGACGATATGCTTACGATGGAAAGGCTTTCCCGTTTGGTCGATCAGAACCTCGCGTGGGCGATTGAAACGCGCCGCGCGCTTCATGAAATCCCGGAAACCGGCTTTCAGGAGGTCAAAACGAGAAGGCTGATATGCGAAAAGCTGGATGAGATCGGCTGCGAATACAAGGAGGAAAACGGCTGGATCACCGCGTTTGTCAAGGGCGCGAAAGAGGGGCTTGTGACCGGCATACGCGCGGATTTTGACGCGCTGCCCGTGACCGAGCCCGAGGGATGCCCCTTCCGTTCGAAGCATGAGGGCTGGATGCATGCCTGCGGACACGACATGCATACGGCGATGCTTCTGACGGCCGGAAAAATTGCCAACGAGATCAAGGACGAGCTGCCCGGCGGCGTAAAGCTGCTTTTTCAGCCTGCGGAGGAGAGCGTCGGCGGCGCAAAGCCCATGGTCGAGGGCGGCGTAATGGAAAACCCGACGGTTGACCGCGTGTACGGACTTCATGTAATGCCGCGCCTTGTGACGGGCAATGTCGAGACAAGACCGAACACGCTGAACGCTTCTACCGATACGATCAAGATCACGGTAAAGGGCACATCTTCCCACGGCGCGTATCCCGAAAACGGCGCGGACGCCATTGTGTGCGCAGCGCAGATTATTACCGCGCTTCAGTCGGTGGTGGCAAGAAACGTGTCGCCGCTGGACAGCGCGGTCATCACCCTTGGCATGATCGAGGGCGGACGCGCAGGCAACATCATCTGCGACGAAGTAAAAATGAAGGGAACGCTCAGAACGGCGAACAAGACCCTTCGCGAGATGATGATTAAGCGCATCGAAGAGATATCGGAAATGATCGCTTCCGGCATGGGCTGCACGGCGATCGCCGAGGTCAGCGAGGGCTACAGCGCGCTTGTCAATACGCCCGAACATGCGGAGCGAATTTTGAATATTGCCGCAGAGCTTTTCGGGAAGGAAAATGCGCTTGTGAAGGATGCGCCCAGCATGGGCGGCGAGGATTTCTCCTATTTCCTCGATAAAGCCCCCGGCGCGTTCTTCCACGTTGGCTGTTCGCCCGATAAGGACCACATCGGAGCGCCCTTGCACAGCGAGCTTTTCAATCCCGACGAAAGCTGCATGAAGGTCGGAATATTGATGGAACTCGCTCTGGCGATCGGAGAATGACGGAAATGTTGAATGCAGAAAAGTATATACAGGATCTTCTTTCCATTTTGAAAGAGGAATTTGGCGAAAGGCTTGCGTATGTCGGGCTTCAGGGCAGCTATTTAAGAGGCGAAGCGAATGAAGACAGCGACATCGACATCATGGTCTTGATCCGGGATCTGTCGACTTCGGATATGCTTGCGTATCGAAGCGCGATTGAATCGCTGGAAAGCCCGGAAAAATCCTGCGGCTTTATCGCCGGGCTTGAAGAAATGAAGAACTGGAATCCGCTTGAAATCTGCCATCTTTTAAACACTACGAAGGACTGCTACGGCTGTCTTTCGGAGCTTGTTCCGGCGTATTCCGATATGGACGTCCGCGCGTTTGTGAAGATGAGCCTTGGGAATCTGTACCACGAAATCTGCCACAGATATATTCATGCAAAGGCGGAGAGAAGCGTTGAAGCGCTTCCCCATGCCTATAAAGCGGTGTTTTTTATTCTTCAGAATATGCATTATCTGGAAACGCACGCGTTTCTCAGGACGAAACAGGCGCTTTTGCAGGCGTTGTCCGGGAAAGACAGACAGGCGCTTGAAACGGCGCTCAAGTACGGACGGGGCGAGCGCGTAGAATTTCATTCTGCGTTTGAACTTCTGCTGGGGTGGATAAAAGACGCGCTCAGGCGCACGACGTAAAAAGATATAATAGCAAAAACACCGCTTATTGGGCGGTGTTTTTTGCCGTTAAAACTCGCTTGGGTATTTTTTGCTCAAAAGCACTTCCGCCCAATGGCAGGCTGGATATTTGTAGGTAAAGCAGTAACGGCTTCTGTAGCTTTCAAGCTTGATTTTCTTTTGAAAGCTGGTCTTATTTTGTGTGTTTTTGACATAGCCTTCGCAGGTAATAACATTGCCCTTTTCAGACTGGAAAAAGGGACAGATGTAATGAACGGTTTGGCTGTCGTGATAATTCTGACCCGGCAATAAATGGCTTCCTCCCTTCAAGCGTTGTTTACTTGTAAGAATATTTTCGCGTATCTCGGTAAAAAACGCCTGCGTTCGGAAGAAAATTCGACATAGATGCAAGGAACGCGCATATATTTATCGTGTGTGGGTACATAGGTCCGTTTCAGATATGAGTATAGCACACAAAAACGCTCGTGTAAATAGAAAAACTAATAAAACTTGACGTATATAAGCAAATATAATATAATGTACATGAGGTGGTATGAATGGGCATTAGAGAAATACGAAAAGAGCTGAATCTTACGCAAGCGGGGTTTGCGCGCCTGTTTGGCGTACATCAGACGGCGGTCAGCCAATGGGAGACAGGCAGAACCAGCCCGGATACGGAAATGGCGGTGCATATCGCGCGCGCGACCGGGCATTCTGTGGATGAAGTATTGGGCGTTCACATACAAAACGCGCTCGCCCTTGGAGAAGAGACTGCAGAAATTGAGATGCCGGACGATCGTATGGCAGGCGCGCGCATTTTCAGGGGCGACAGGGTATACATTCGGCCTTCGGATCGGGCGCCTATGGACGGAAGCCTGATCGGCGTAAGCATAAACGGGAATAAGACGGTAAGGTTTGTGCGATTCATGGATGGCGAGAAATTCTGGACGGACGCCTGTGTTCCCGCCGCGATTGAAAAAGCCAAGGACGGGGACAGAATTCTGGGAAATGTCGTAGGGCTTTACGTGGATTTTGTGAAGGAAGACGCTTAAAACACGCGTTACATTTTGGATAAAATGCGCCCCCGGCGTTTCAAATTTGAATGCCGGGGGCGAAGGGTATGGATTTATGTTTTCGGGATGACCTTGTCCCAATCGGTGATGCCGTCGGCTGTCAGGAGCCAGTTGAGCGCATAGTGGCGTTCGTAGATCACGTCGTGATCGAGGTTCATCCGCCTGAGCGTTTCCTCATCTGTTCGAACGCAGATGCTATGCAGACGGTACGTTACGTCGTGCATGCTCAGTATCATGTGAAGCGGACGGGGCTTGGCGATTTTCAGAAGCATTTCGGTATCCGCGTCCCGTATGATACGCAGCAGGCTTTCCGTATCCGCGCGGTCACTCGGCCAGCCGATGTTGATTAGGCCCAGCGCCCACAAAAGCACCTGACAGGATTCCATGCGCAGGCGGAAAAATTTGTGCTGAATTTCGCGGCTTCGGTGGATGTATTCGGCTTCTTTGGGCGTAAACAGGCGGCTCACGCCGTATTGATTGTCCAGACGCTTGACGGCGTTTGCGGCAAACGCGGCGGGCGCGGAAATGCCGGCGGGCGATGTAAAGGCCTGCCCCTTGAGCGCGCAGGCAAAAAGCGCGGCAAGACGATTAACGATTTCTTCCGCTTCGCGCATTTTCGCTTTGGATTCGGGAATCTGAACGGGCATATCGGCGGGAATATCCACGCCGTGCTTTTGGAGAATTTCGATGCTCTTCGCCCGGCGCGCCGCATCCGCCGCTTCAAGATCCGAGTTGCTGGCGGCGTCTCCGCTTCTGCGGATGGGCATAAATTCATCAAAATCCGTGCGCCCGTCCTCGGAAACGAGAAGCTTTTTGTCCCAGCGGAACAATTCGGCTTTATTGCTTAGCACAAAACCGCAGACCATCTCCGCAATTTTGTAAACGGCAGACGTAAGATAAGCGACGTCCTCATCCGAATACGGCGGACAGAGCGTAAATTCCGCAAAAGCGTTGAAAACCTCAATCTGCATAAGCGCCGCGTTTTTGACGTCGCGGTTGGACAGAGGGGCGCTTTGAAAGCGTTTAATCAGATATCCGGCCTGCGCCGATACGTTTTCCGAGTCAGTGGAAATGTCTACGTTAACGCGGGCGTTTTGGGTAAGCCGACACTGAAATCCGGTCGCATCCTCGCTCACGGAGCGGAATGCGGCGATGATCCCGGTTCGGATCAGCGTTTTTGCGATTTCGCGCTCTTCGACAAAGCCGTACATCCATATGGACACGGGAGACTGTTTTTCCTCCGCTTTCTTTTCGGCGGGCGGATCGGCTGCGGGTTTTGTTTCGTCAGCTTCGGTTTTTATCTGCGTTTCGGCCTCGGGTTCGTTTTCGCAAGGAAGATAACGGATTTCTTCTTTTTCCGTTTCTTCCCATGCGGGATAAGCCGTCAGAGGCGCATATGCTTCCTCGGCGGTCAGGCCAATGTGTCCTTTTTTATGCTTCCTAAATAAATTTTTAAAAAATCTGATTGCCATATCGTCGATACTCCTTTGTATGCAATTATAGTATACCATATCGAGTTTGGATTGACAATCAAAAAACAGCGCGTGCGGCGCTGTTTTTTTTGAATTTTCCTTTAGAGGCGAATGGTTTTTCCGGCGGGCAGGCAGACAAGCTTATCGTCTGCCTGCATCCAGACGTCGGTTGACGTGGGATTGCAGGCAATTGATGCGTCTGAGGAGAAAATGAGCTGCTCCGACGCCTTTACATAATCGTGGATTTCGATGTTCGTTGCGTACCAGATATCGTCTCTGTTTCCGATTTTTGCAAGGAATTCTTCGATCACACGCCAGTTGTCGTTGGCTTCAAATTCGTAGGAATGGCCCCAAAGATAGAAAAGCCACGGATCGCGCTGGACTTTGCCGTTTATAAATTCATTTGAGAGCTCCGCGAGGTTTGGATCATTGTGATGGCAGGTCGCGCCCATTCTGAGCCAATCCTTGGGGATATTGAAATTTCTTCGGGATTCGACGGTTCTGGAATAGGCCACGCCGCACAGGCGGAGAATGTCCACAACGGCGTCGGAATACGTTCCGTAAGGATAAGCCATGCCGCGAATGATCGTATGAAAAGCGTCTTCAAGGCCTTTTCGGTCCTCGATGATCTGAAGAACAGCGGCGGGCGATGGGAGGGACTCTAAAAACGGATGGGTATAGCCGTGAACGGCGACTTCGATATCGTCGCCCTTGTAGGCTTTCAGGCACTCGTTCAAAGTCATGCGTCTGTGCACCTGCCCTTTCGGGTAGACCGTGCCTTCTTTGGCAAACAAACCTGCGCCGATGTTGAACGTGCCCTTTACGCCGTTTTTTCGCATAATTTCTATCAAGCGGATATCCTGCTCGACGCCGTCGTCGTAGCTCATGGTGAACGCTTTTTCTTTTCCTCCGGGAAAACGCAGGCGCATATTCTGCATTTGTATTCCTCCTTTTTTCAGAAGCTTTCTTCGCTGGTTTCGTCAAACGCTCCGTCCAGCATGGACAGGATATTTTTGGCTTCATCGTAGGCCGAGAAGGGCACGAGCACGCTTATTACGTCCAGGCGCATGCCGATGTTCATGCCGAACGCGTCGGCATGTCCGCCCTTGAAAAGCGCGGGAATGCCGTGATCCTTTAAAAGGGGCTTGAGCATTTCGGCTTTCAGATAATCGATCTTATCGAGAAGCACGGGCTCGTTGTCCTCGGGGACGGAAAGCGGGGGCTCATGTCTGCACTCGGGGCAGGTATCAAGGTTTGAATACACATTCAGGCACTTAGGACAGTATTTTTTCATAAATCGGCTCCTTTCAATCGCGGCGCTTTCCGCCCTGCGCGATGGCGATCAGGCGGAGAAGCTGCAATATGGCGGAAACAGCGCTGACCACGTAGGTCTGCGCGGCTGTCGAAAGCATGGCGCGCGCCATAGATTTTTCTGATTCGGCCATGATGCCGTTTTGAGTCAAAAGCTTTAAAGCGCGGGATGAAGCGTTGAATTCAACGGGCAGAGTGATGAGGGTGAAAAGCACAATCAGGACATAAAGCGCAATTCCCACATTCACCAGCGGAGAGATGCCCAGAATAAGGCCCAGCAGGAAAATGGGCCATGAAAGCTTCGAACCGAAATTGACCATGAAAACGCTGGATGTGCGAAGCATGAGCGGCTGATAGCCTTGCGCGTGCTGGATGGCGTGCCCGGCTTCGTGCGCGGCGACGGAAACTGCAGCGACTGATGCGCTTTTGGCGACAGTTTCGGACAGACGCAGCGTTTTGGACGAAGGATCATAGTGATCCGTAAGCGTTCCGCGCGTCGTTTCAATTTTGATATCGTCAAGCCCCGCGCTTTCAAGAATTCTGCGGGCGGCGCTGTATCCGCTCATGCCGCTTGATACCGGAACCTGACTGTATTTTTTGAATCTGCTGGATACTGCGCCCTGAACGATCAGGGAAACAAAAAACATGAGAATGATTAGAAAATAAAGATAATCGGAATTCATAATGCGTATTTCCTTTCCTTTGACCTTGTATGCTTATTATAACACATAAACCGGAAATTTACCATGCTTTCATATCAATTATCTTCCATTCGCCGTCGATCATTTCGCCTTTGTAGTAGACGGGCGCGCCTTCCCTGAGCCCGGGCGCGATGTCATATAAAACCGCAATCGCGCTTCTTCCGTCGGGCGGCGTAAAGCGAAGCGGACATGCGCCCGACGCGCGCGAAATGATCTCGCGGGTCTTTTCGTCCATGTGAAAGGCGGGGGAGAGGTAGCCTTCGAATTCTTCGTCCATGCCGAAAATAACGGCCTCCGCCGCGCAGACGGCGCATTCGACGGGCGTTACGGAGCGAAATTCCCCTGTGGGATTTTTTTTCATCTGCGCGCTTTCCTTTTCAAAATGCGCTTCCTTTTGAGCAAAGATTTCCTCCGTCTCGTGCCCCGCAAGGTCGCCCAGCGCCTGAATCACGCGGATTTTGCCGCCGGGCAGAAAGGTGATTTCCTTTCCCGTTACGTTCAAAAGAAGGTGCTCGCCTGTCTGCGTCAGTACGAGCGCGTAGCGCAGACCTTCCTCAGTTGTTCCCGACACGTACAATACGCCTTCGCCTTCTGCAAAGACGGGTTCCTGAGCGTCTTTTGGAAGGCCGTGGGCGCTTATTCGGCCCTGAAATTCGGTTTCAAGGTAACAGAAGGCGGGCGTTTTAATGTATTTGAACATGCGGCCTGCGCCGGCTAATGTTTTCACATACGGCGCGGACGAATGAATGAGATTGGCGCTCAGCGCAATTTCGGTAATGCCGAACGGCCACGAAACGACGGACATGCCGCTGTCCGGGCGAATGGATTCCCTGACGGGCTTGCCGTTTGAAAACACGATTTTTACGATCGTCGAAAGCGCCATCGGAAGAAACGGCTTGAACTCCAGATTGACCGCGCCGAAGGGGGATACGGGCCGCATAAGGGGCGCGTCCTTTCGAATTTCGCCCTGATAGACGCCGTTTAGGTAAATAAGTCCCTCATTACGCGACGTAAGCATGATCATCGGATGCATTTTACTCCCTCCCGGTTCATTGTATGGAGCGTTAAATTGCCTGATGAATGAAGAGTATTGGGGGACGAATGATAAAAATTTGTGAACTTTTCTCATTTATGACAATATTTGTGGTATAATGAGCTATCTGTTTATGAAATGGAGAGATTTGTGTGGTAAACGGAAGCGTGCAGCTGTGGGATGCAGGCGTTTGGTCGCTGATTGTGACGGCGGCAATTCTGTTAGGCTCGATGCTGGTAGCAAACTCGCTCAGGCTGCGTATTAAATTCCTAAGAAGGTCGCTTGTTCCGTCGAGCGTGATCGCGGGATTTTTGGTTTTGTTTGAAAGATGGGCGTACAAGGCGATCACTGGCGAACAGCTTTTGGACATATCGATGCTGGAAACGCTTACCTATCATGGCCTTGGTATCGGCTTTGTGTGTCTTGCGCTTCGAAGCTTAAAGCAGGACAAGGATAAAAACAGCAAAAGAGACGTATTCAACACGTCGCTTGTCGTAGTCAATACCTATCTGATTCAGGCGATTGCAGGCCTGATTATTTCCGTTATTCTTTTCTATGCCATCGGTTCCTTTGCCGCCTCCGGCATGCTTTTGCCCATGGGCTTCGGACAAGGACCCGGGCAGGCGTACAATTGGGGTCACAATTATGAGATGATGGGCTTTGAAGGCGGCGTTTCCTTTGGTCTTTCCGTGGCGGCGTGCGGATTCATCGCGGCTTCTGTCGGCGGCGTAATTTATCTTTTTGTCATGCGCAGGCGCGGGCTTGTCAAATTTACCGAGAACGCGGAGCAGATTGAAAACCTGTCCGCCGAATCCATTTCCTCGCCCAACGAGATTCCAATGTCCGAATCCATGGACAAGCTGACCGTTCAGTTTGCCATGATCATTGTGACCTATGCCCTTGCCTACGCCTTTATGTGGGGCATGAACGAACTTTTCGGCGGCATCAAGTTCTATGACAACACCGTAAAACCCCTGATCTGGGGCTTCAACTTCTTAATCGGCACCGCCATGGCGGTTCTTATGAAGGTGATCTTCTCCGGCTTTAAGAAGATGGGCCTTATGAAGAGAGAATATTTAAACAACTTCATGATGAACCGCGTTTCCGGCCTTATGTTTGACATCATGGTTGTCGCCTCCATCGCCGCGATTGACCTGACCGCCTTCAGACGCAAAGAATTCCTTGTTCCGCTGATTTTGATCTGCGTAGTCGGCATGATTGTTACGTTCATCTATTGCAAAATCGTTTGCAAGCGCCTGTTCCCCTCCTATGAGCACGAGTCGTTCCTTGCGCTTTACGGCATGCTGACCGGAACGGCTTCCACCGGCGTTATCCTGCTTCGCGAAATCGATCCGAAGTTTGAAACCCCCGCGTCCAACAACCTCGTTTTCCAGACGCTGTGGGCGATCGTGTTCGGCTTCCCGATTCTTCTGTTAATGGGCTATGTCGCCAAATCCATGCTGTGGGCGTATCTGACGCTTGCGATCATGATGGTTTTGTTTGTTTTGTTCAACGCGCTTCTTTTCAGATCGAAGCTCAAGGCAAGGTTCGGAAAGAAATAACCTTATTCCGCCGCTTTCAGACGTATGTCTTTAAGCGGCTGTTTTATTGAGAAATAATGTTTTTATCTTCAATATATGAGAATTTAACCGTGATTGGTTATGTACAGAATGCGCGTTTGTGTTATACTAACCATATTAAGATACAATGAGGGCAGTATATGAAAAACACCTTTGGAAAGTTTGCTTCAAGCGCATTCGGGAAAAAATATTTGGGCGATCGCGCATTCTATATGGCAGTGCTTGGAATCGTGATCCCGGTTGTTATTCAAAACAGTATTTCAAACTTTGTAAGCCTGCTTGACAACCTGATGGTTGCCGCGGTCAGCACGAATCAGATGAACGGCGTGTCCATCGCCAATCAGATGATCTTCGTGTTTAACCTGTGTATTTTTGGCGGCGTCGCGGGCCCCGGAATCTTTTCCGCACAGTTTTATGGCGCGGGCGACCACAAGGGCGTAAGGAATTCGTTCCGTTTTTCCATATTGATTGCGCTTTTTGTAAGCATGATCGCGATTGTGATCTTTGCTCTTTTCAGAGCGCCGCTTGTAAACAGCTATATCAACAATCCTGAGTCTTTGGAAGCCGCCGCCGATATGCTTAAGGTGGGCTCGGACTATATCGCGATCATGATGGCGGGTCTGATTCCGTTTGCGATTTCTCAGGCGTATGCCAGCGTTCTGCGCTCCTGCGGCGAGACGAAGGTTCCCATGATTGCGGCGGTTGTCAGCGTGCTTGTAAATTTGTGCTTAAACGCCGTTCTGATCTTTGGTCTTCTGGGGTTCCCGGCAATGAAGGCGCAGGGCGCGGCGCTTGCCACGGTTATCAGCCGCTATGTGGAAATGCTGATTATCGTCATTGTTGCGCATATGCGTTCCCGAAAATATCCGTCCAATCCGGCGTATCGCTTCCTTGCGGGCGCGTACAGAAATTTCTCTATTCCGATGAGTCTGGTCAAGAAGATTTCGATCAAGGGCGCGCCTTTGCTTTTGAATGAAGCGTTCTGGTCGATGGGCATGGCGATGCTGGCGCAGCTGTATTCCCGCCTGGGTACGGATGTTGTCGCGGCGCAAACGATCACTTCCACGCTGGCCAATCTCTTCAATGTGTTCTTTATCTCCATCGGCACCGCCGCCTCCGTTATGGTCGGTCAGCCGCTGGGCATGAGCGATTTTGAGGGCGCAAAGCGAAATGTGCGGCGCATCATGTTCTTTCAGATGTGCATCTGTTTTTCTATCGGCACGATTATGTTTCTGGTTTCTCCCCTGCTTCCGTACTGCTTTAAGGAGGCGGACGCCGCCATTCGCGCCATTGCGACGGGCATGCTGTGCGTGACGGCCTGCGCGATGCCGGTCAATGGCTTTGCTCACTGTTCATACTTTATTCTGCGCTCCGGCGGACGCACCATCATCACCTTCATCTTTGACAGCGCCTATACATGGCTGATTCCCATCCCGCTTGTATATTTGCTTGTCACCTATACAAATCTTCCCATTCTCTCTGTGTTTATTTGCTGTCATATTGCCGATCTCATCAAGGTTGCGCTTGGCGCGGTTTTGCTCAAAAAGGGCGTTTGGATCAGAAATATCGTATCCGCGTCCGAATAAGGAGGAGAAAGTATGCGATTTAAGAAAATTACGATGGAGGATATTCGTTCGATCAATCTTCGCCATGCCGCGAGAACGATTAAAAACGGCATACTCGAGGGCTGGTATTTCGGCGATCCGTCCAGCAAGGACAGGGCGCGCCTTGTGTGCTGCAACTATACGTCCAACATTATTGCCAACTTTATCGGCGGTTCGTTCTGGACGGGCCTTTTAATCATACTGAATGCGGACGATGCGTTCATCGGAACGATGAGCATGATTTCAACCGCCGCCAATATGCTTCAGTGCCTATCGCCCATCCTGCTTGAACGCTTCCCCAAAAGGCGCACAATGCTCACGCTTCTGCGCGCGATTTTGTATTTTATCAACGTTCTCATGATCGGCCTTATCCCGATGTTCCCGGTTGGACATCAGGCGAAATTGTACATGACGGGAATCGGCGTTCTGATTGTCAATATGATCAACGCTTTTATCGCGCCCGGCCTTTCGATCTGGCACATCCAATCGCTGCCCAACAGGGTCAGAAAAAGCTATTTTTCCTTAATTACCATGACTGTCGGCGCGGTTGTCGCCATCTGCAATCTCATTGGCGCGAAGATGGTGGATATTTTTGCCGTCCACGATATGCAGTATGAGGGTCTGCTTGCCCTTCGAATTGTTGCGGCGGTTCTCTGCGCGATTGAAATTTATCTCTATTTCCACATCAAGGAATACCCCTACGAATCCTCAGGCGAAAAGGTTGGGGTTACGGACCTTCTGGTTAAGCCCTTTAAGGAAAAGGTGTATCTTTTGACCGTTTGCGTCACTTTCCTGTGGAACGTGACGGCGAATATTCCGGGCTCGTATTATTCCTTCTATCTTCTGAGAGATGTGGGCGTGTCCTATTCCTACATTACATTGATCAGCATGATCAACGTGCCCATCGTGCTTTTCTTTACGCCCCTCTGGCGCAAGGTGCTTTCCCGCTTCGGATGGTTTAAAACGCTCTATACCGCAATGTCGGTTTATATGATTCACTATCTGGTGCTTGCGCTGGTCACGAAATCCACCGTTTGGATTTATCCCATTTCCCAGCTCGTCGGCTGCTTCTTTGCCGTCGGCATCAACCTATCCTTTACGGGCATCCCGTATGTAAACATGCCCGAGAAGAATCAAACCGTTTTCATCGGCTTCTATTCCACGATGGCGAATTTTGCGGCCCTGATCGGCGTTACCATCGGAAAATACTTTATCCTCGGTACGGAGCACGTTTCCTTCAGCTTCCTCGGCCTTGAATTCGGAAACAAGCAGCTGATTGTCGTGCTCACCGGCGCGCTTATGAGCCTTGCAGTGCTGGGCATCCATTTCATATCCCGCAGGGTTTCTTCCGAAGCGTGATTGAATCTGATTGAAAATGCGTGTATAATGTGTATAATAAAGACGGATTCTTACGGGGAGTGGAAAAGCGGAATGATAAAGAAAATCTGTGTTTTTTTCCTTGCGATGATGATGTGCCTGACTGCGTTTGCGGCAAATGTTGAGCATGCGGATCCTGCGCTTGATCGGGAGATTCTTTCCGCAAGGTACGGCGTGCAGGCGGACGAAAACGGCGATTTTGTCGCAATGTCTCCGAAAGCCAAAGCGATAGAGACGTATTTCATGGGAAAAATCGCAAGCTATGCCGGCGGCGGAATGCTGATGTTCAACGTACAGGCGGAGGGCAATTTTGAAACGGGGATTTCCTACCCGGTCTTAAGGGTTCTGTATGCCGGCAGCGCGCCTTTGAACGCCAACACCGTTATGTTCAGTGTCGGCGGCGAAGTGTACGCGGCGCGCGTTCAGTCAAGCGTTTCCAATGCCGGAAGATATCACCTTGAAACGATGAAAGCCTATCTGACGGAGGAGGGTTTTCGCCTTGTGGAAAGCCTTGTAAATACGCAGAAGGCCAATATTACGATTTTAGGCAGCGATCAGTATACGCAGGCAGCGGAAAAGGCGAAGTATTACGGAAACACAAAGCTTGAAATTTCCGCCGAGTGCCTGTCTGCTTTGACACTTCCCGAAGGGACGCCCGACTTTAGCGCGTACGATTTACAGGCGCTGTCTGAAAAGGCGTTTTCCGCCAAGTACGGCAAAATGACCGAAATTGAGAAAATCGATACCGCCTTGGAATGCGAATATGCGCTGGACAAATCCTTCTTCCTCGCAGCAGACAATGCGCCTTCGGCGACGATAAGAGCGGTTCAGGAGCTTTTAAAGCAAAACGGCTTTATGGTCGGCTCGACCGGCACGCAGGTGAATGCGGACATGATAAGCGCGGTAAAGACGGCGCAGGCGTATTACGGGCTTGACGTTACGGGTTATGCCGACGCTCGCCTGATCAAGGCGCTGAAGGAAAACAAGCCCGTCGAAAAGTCCGAAGAGAAAGCGGAAAACGCCGCGTTTGCTTATTCGACCGAGCAGATTTCCTTCAGCGTGGACGCTTGGTACCTGGCGGGACGTGTTGATTCCACAATGCCCGGCGGCAGCGTAAGCGTATCCGACAAGGACAATGTGTTTGTCGTGTTTGAAGGCGAAATTGCATCGAAGGCAATCAAGAGCCTGTCCCTTTCATGGGAAGTCAAGGCGGAGCTTGAAAAAGACGGAAAATACGTCTTTCCGTGCGCCGTTTACACCGAGATGCAGGCCGGAAGCGCCCTTTCTACGACGCTTGGCGTTTTGGAAGAGGGCAGGCTCGTCATCGTGTGCGAAATTCCGATGGAGATTTCCCAAATGGACGGCGAATGGACGCTCAAGCTTTCCGAGGGCGGAAATGCGTTTGAGATGAATCTTGTAAAGTAAATGAATGGGGCGGTTTAGGGGCGGCGTTCCGCCTTTAAGACGCCCCGGTTTTCATGGCGGGCTGAAAGCCCTCGCGGGAGCATGCATATCCTTCCTAAAGAGGGGAGGAATCCGTCATGCGACTTTTGACCGCGCTTATCCTGTGCGCGTATCTTTTATTCGACTCCGGCGCCGCGCTTCTTCGCGCCCGGGAGGCTATGTCGCTTTGGGCGTCGTCTGTCGCGCCCGCGCTGTTTCCGTTTCTTGCGCTGCTTCCTGCGCTTACGGATGAGGACGCGCTTCACGTCTATGAAAAGCTTTTTGGAAAAGGCGTAAAAAGGCTTTTTCACATATCCGGCGCGTCCGCCGCGCCGGCGCTGGTCGGTCTGATTGCGGGTTCTCCCGCCGGCTCGCTTGCGGTTGTGAGAGCCTATCAGGCGGGCGCGATTTCCCAAAGAGACGCGCGCGTATTGACCGCGCTTGCAACGGGCGTCGGACCCGTGTTTGTCATTTCGTCCGTTGGAGGCGGTATGATGAACGACGTCTCCCGAGGCGTTGTGCTTTTGATTTCGGCGTGGCTTTCGTCGTTTTTGACGGCGATTTTGGTTTCAAGGGTTTGCATTAGCGGGGAAAACCTCTTTTTTTCGGGCGATGGCGAAATCAATCCGCCCGGCGCGATCCGGGAAGCCGTTATCGGCATATTGACGGTTGCGGGCTATATGACGGCGTTTTATGTGTTTGCCGGGGGACTTCCCGATATGCTGTACGCGTTTTTTGAAATCTCCGGCGGCTGCAGAATCGCTTCTGAAAGAAACGATATGGTTCTGTCCGCCGCCGTTATCGGCTTTGGCGGCGCGTGCCTGATGGCGCAGAACATCAGAAATCTTCAAAAAACGGGCGTTAAGGCATGGGAGATTGCGTGGATAAAGGCATTTACGGGCGCGCTCTCGGCGCTTTTGTGCGCCCTGATTTCAGATATCAGACTGCCTGAGATCCGCTTGAATTTTGACGCATACCGCTTAGCCTGTCTTTCGGCGCTTTTTATGACGCTTTTTTGTGCGCTCAATCGCCTTTTGAGGCGGAATGTGCGCGTGAAATAGGATTACTTTTAAACCAAAGAGGGGGAATCCTTATGGCGCTTTTACATGTGGACTTTTTCTCGGATGTACTGGGCATGTGCGTGGAAATGGACGTCATTCTGCCCGAAAACACGGTCGGTCAGATCGGTATGGAGGGAAAATCCGGCCCGGAAAAATGGAAAACCTTATATTTGCTTCACGGCATGAGCGACGATCACACCATCTGGCAGAGAAGAACCTCGATTGAAAGATATGTATCCGACAAGGGGATTGCGGTTGTCATGCCCTCCACCCAGCTTGGCTGGTACACGGATATGTATGAGGGAATGAAGTGGTATTCCTATATCGCCGAGGAGCTCCCGAAAATCTGCCGCAGCTTTTTCCCGAATATGTCGGATAAGCGCGAGGACACCTTTGTGTGCGGCCTTTCCATGGGCGGCTACGGCGCGTTCAAGCTGGCGCTTCGCGCAAGCGAAACCTTTGGCTGGGGCGCGTCGCTTTCGGGCGCTCTGGACGCGTGCGAAATCGTGAACGGCACGCTGGGCAATCCCGACTACTGGATGGATGTTTTCGGCCCGAAGGATGCGGTGAAGGGAAGCTTCAACGATCTTTTTAAGGCGGCGAGCGATTTAAAGGAAAACGGAAAGCCGATTCCGAAGCTGTATATGTGGTGCGGCGAGCAGGATTTCCTGTTTGGACACAACGAAAGAATGGACAAGCACTTAACCGAGCTTGGCATTGACCACATCTATCAGAAATCCCCGGGCGATCACCAGTGGAAATACTGGGATGAAAAGGTACAGACTGTTCTTGACTGGGTTATGGGAAAGGAGGTAAAGTAATATGGCGCTGATTCATGTGGGATTTTTTGCGCAGTCTCTGGGCATGTGCGCCTCCTGCGATGTGATTCTTCCGGAAGCCAGCACGAAGCTCATCGGCATGGAAACCGAAGTAAAGAGCGGAAAGCACAAGGTGCTGTGGCTTCTTCACGGCATGAGCGACAACCACACCATCTGGCAGAGACGCACCTCCATTGAGCGCTATGCCTCCCGGCTTGGCCTTGCGGTGGTTATGCCCAACGGCCACTTATCCGGCTACAGCAATATGGCGCACGGCGGCGGAGGAAAGTATTTTACCTATATCACAGAGGAGCTTCCGCGCATTATGCGCTCGTTTTTCCCGCTTTCCGAAAAGCGGGAGGACAACTTCATCTGCGGCCTCTCCATGGGCGGCGCGGGCGCGATGAAATTGGGACTTGCGTGCCCCGAGACCTATTCCGTCATCGGCTGTCTGTCCGCAGGCGCGATGAACAGAAATGAGCTCCTGCCCCAAAATCCTTCTGAGTCTTTAAAAAAACGCATGCATCTTCTCTATGGAGACAGAGATCTTCAGGGCACGGAGGAAGATGTATACTTTAAGGCAAACGAGATTCTCTCAAAGGGCGTAACGCCGCCCAGAATCTATCACGCCTGCGGAGATCAGGATTTCCTGCTGGACAATGCGCATGTGACGCGCGATTTCTTTACGTCTCTTCCCGGCAACCCGTTTGATTACAAATACGACGAGGATCCCGGCGCGCATACGTGGGAATTCTGGGACGATCATATCCAGAAGTTCCTTAATTATTTAAACCTTCAATAAAGAATTTTTCCAAAACGCAAGCAAAAATGAACGTATCGTTTTCTGAAACGAAGCGTACAAAACGCCCGATACGTGATACAATACACGCATAATCAACCGATGGAGGTGCTTGAATGATGAAAGCCATTTCGCTGGGCGGAGCGGTCGGACGCGTAAGTTACCCGGGCTGCGGTATGATCGCAGGCAGAAGCGCCGACGGACTGAGCGCGATCATCGCGTACTTCATAATGGGCAGAAGCCCCTTGACCAAAAACCGCGTGTTTGTGGAAGACGGCGGCGGAGTGAAGATCGAGCCGTTTATTACGTCCGCCATGCGCGACGAGGCGCTGCTCGTATATTCGCCGGTTATCGCCTTTGAAAACAAGATTCTGGTCGGAAACGGCTCTCATGTCGAGCAGATCTACGGAAGCCTTGCTTCGTCCAAGAGCTTCGACGAGGCGCTTTCAAACCTTTCCTATATCCCGGACGCGCCGAATTTCACCCCGCGCCTGACCGGCCTTGTGTCCATGGACGGCGCAAGCTTCAATCTCAAAATGAGCCTTGTAAAAAGCATGGATCCCTACGGCGCAAGCGTCGGACGCTATACCTATGAGTACGAAAACGTTCCCGCCGGCACCGGCTATTATCTGCACACCTGCGCTTTTGACGCAAATCCCCTGCCCGCGTTTTCGGGAGAGCCGATTCAGGTATCCGTGAACGGATCAATTTTCGATATCGTTGCAGACGTTTGGGAAAACATGAACGCGGAAAACAAGGTGAGTTTGTGGGTCAGGACGGTTGATCTTAAAACCCACAAGAGCATGAGCCGCATCATCAATAAAAACCGCTGAAAGTTTCAAAAGAGAAAGCTGCCGAACAGGCGGCTTTTTCGTTGTTAAGTAAGTCTATTCGGATTGTACTATAGGCCATTTTTGATTACTTTATTTATGTGTCCATTAATATGTTTGATAATTGATTAAGTATATGATATAGTATTATTGGGGGTGTGCTAAATGAGAAAACTGGTATTGGCAATTGTAGTAATAATTCTAGGCTGTATAGTATGTTGTCGTGCTGAGGACAAGTCAGAGAGACATATAGCAGGAATCTACGAATATAGGATTTTAGCCGATGGGACGGTAGAAATAACAGACACTACCTTTATTGGTGAGGATTTAAAGATTCCAGCAATAATTGACAGTCGTGAAGTAACCAGTATTGGAGAATGCGCGTTTCAATACTGCTATTCTATTAAGACAGTGACAATGCCGAATAGTGTAACAAATATTGGGGATTATGCGTTCTATTGGTGTGATTCTCTTGTTTCAGCAAAATTGCCTGAAAACTTAAGGTATATTGGCGATGCGGCATTTTCATGTTGTAGAGCATTGAAAACGGTGGATATTCCTGATTGTGTAGTGAGTATTGGTGATTCTGCGTTTGCTTATTGTACTTCATTAACGTCAATTACAATACCTGATGCAATAACACACATTGGCGTTAATCCGTTTAGTAGCTGTGGTAAACTGACAACTATTGAAGTTTCGGCAGGAAATGAGAAATATAGTACAATAAATGGTGTGTTGTTCGACGAAATAGAGAAGAAATTAATATGTTACCCATGTACCAATACGGAGAAACGGTATAGCATTCCAAAAGGAACCATATCAATAGGCGAGGAAGCGTTTTACTCATGTAATAATCTAATCTCGATTACTATTCCGGGAGGCGTAACTGACATTGAAAAGAATGCATTTTATAGTTGCGCTGCACTTATGACTGTTAATCTTCCAAATAGTCTGATGAATATAGGAGAATGTGCATTTTATACATGCTACTCTCTTACAGAGATAATTATTCCAGAAAACGTTACCAATATAGGAATAAGGGCATTTGATTCATGTAGTAAACTTTCAGTAATTGATGTATCACCAAAAAATAAGGTTTATGAATCTATTGAAGGAGTACTTTTTTCAAAACAAGATAAAAAGCTCATATGCTATCCGATAGGACATAAAGAAACTCAATATATTGTTCCGCAAGGTGTTACTGCAATAGGAGAATACGCCTTTAAGAATTGTATGGGGTTGACTTCTGTTGTGCTTGTGGATGACATCATAGCTATTGATAAAAATGCGTTTGAAGCTTGTTACGAACTTCGATCAATTACCATTCCTAGTAGCGTTAAAAGTATTGGGAATTATGCTTTTAAGGAGTGTGTATCGCTTACGAAGATAGTGCTTCCTGATAGTATAGTCTTTATAGGAGACTATGCTTTTGAAAGGTGCAAAACACTTGTTTCCATCAACATACCGGAAGGAGTGTCTGATATTGGGAACAATCCTTTTCGAGATTGTAAGGAGTTAACCCGAATTAACGTTTCACCTGAAAGTATGTATTATGCAACTATTGATGGTGTCTTATTCTCTAAAAAGAATAAGGAACTAATCTGTTATCCATACACAAATAAAAACAAATCGTATGAGATACCGTATGGTATCATATCAATTGGAGATAGTGCGTTTGACAGTAATGTTTTTTACAAAATAACAATTCCAGATACTGTGACGAATATAGGAAAGTGTGCTTTTGAATTTTGCAATTTAATTACGACGGTAGAAATTCCTGACAGCGTGACAAATATTGGTGATTATGCATTTTATGACTGCTATGCTCTATCATCGGTGTATATCCCTGATAGTGTAACTAATATCGGTGAGAACGCATTTGGAAGTTGCGAGAGAGTAAAGTTTACTGTTGAGCGTGATTCTTATGCTGCAAAATGGGTAAAGATACATAATAAAGATTATTGTTATACGGATGCATTCGATTGGCTGAATGGATAATGGTAATCTGACTTATTCAATTTAGAAAAAGTGATCTGATTATCTTGGAAGAAATCGACTGTTTTGATGGCTCTCTTATCAGATTAACTGTTTTATGCTCTATTCTCTGCTATGAAAGGGAGAATTGAGATTAATTCACTTGACAAATTGCATTTTTCGTGTTACCATTCATTCAATCAAACGCGAGGACCGGAAACAAGTACTTCTGCATACGTTTCTTAAGAGAGCCGCCGGGCGGTGGAAGGCGGCGAAACGCGCAGGAAGAATACATTCCGCGAGCGGCGCACTGAAAGATAGGATTCAAGTAGGCTGCGTCGGGTGCGCCCGTTACAGCGATAGGGTATAAGCCGGCTTGGCCGTACCCGATGAGGGATATATCGCGAGGTATATTCAAACAGAGGTGGTACCGCGGAAAAATATTTTCCGTCCTCTCATCCAATGGGTGGGAGGGCGTTTTTTATCGTTCCTCCCGGAAAATTTAGGAGGGATCGGTGTGAAAAAGGATTCAAGATGGATAAAGCTGATCATTGGCTGCATAACGCTGTTTGCGGCGGGCGTAATTTACGCATGGAGCGTTCTGTCAGGTCCGTTTAAGACGGCGTTTCCTTCGTGGAGCATAAGCGGTATTCAGTTGTGTTTTACGCTGACGCTCTGCTTTTTCTGCCTGGGCGGCCTTGCGTCGGGATTGCTTGCCAAAAGGTTCTCTATCCGGCTTAGGATGCTTGTAGCCGCGCTCATGATTCTGTCGGGTTTCACCATCACGGGCACGATGAACGGCAGCATTCTTATTCTGTATCTAGGCTACGGCGTGCTGGCGGGCTTTGGCATCGGTATTGTTTATAATGTTGTAATTGCCGCGACCAACGCTTGGTTCCCGGATAAAAAGGGGCTTTCCTCGGGTTCGCTCATGATGGCGTTCGGCTTTTCCGCGCTGTTTTTTTCAAAGGTTTCTCAAAAGCTTTTTGCGATTCAATCGGTCGGCTGGAGAAACACATATTTGACCCTCGGCGCTGTCATCGGAGGAATTATATTGCTTGCCGCCTTTCTGATCAAGGCGCCTAAAGGCGAGAAAAAGGCCGCTCAGGAAAGTGAAAACGACGTTTCTACCAAGGAAATGCTAAAAAGGGCGAGCTTTTATAAGCTGTTTGTATTCTTTACGCTTTTGGCTGCCGTTGGCTCGACCGCTATCGGTTTTGGAAAGAACTATTTTGTTTCCGTTGGCTTGGGCGAGAACGCTGCCGTTACGGTTGCGGGGCTTTTGTCCATATTCAACGGACTTGGCCGCCTCTTCTCCGGCGCGCTTTTCGACCGGGTGGGTTTGAGGAAAACGCAGTTTGCCACAAGCTTTGTGGCGATTGCTTCTCCTTTGACTGCGCTTTTCGCCGTCATGCTTTCATCGCCAGTTCTCGGCGTAATCGGTTTGAGCCTCTGTGCGTTTTTGTACGGCTTTGCGCCCACGGTTTCGGCGGCGATGATCGGTGGCTTCTACGGTATGAAGCATTTTCCGCTCAATTTCCCGGTTCTGAATCTGGATCTGATTCCGGCCTCGTTTGTTTCAACGCTTGCCGGCAGGCTTTTTGAGGTATCGGCCGGATATCTGTCAACGTTTATCGTTCTGACTGTGATGTCGGTCGTCGGACTGATTGTGAATATTTCCATCAAAAAGGCGTAGGAAAGGATTGTATATACCATGCCGATTACAAAATACCTTGAAAATAACGCGAAAAACTATCCCAACGAGGTTGCGCTTGTAGAGCTCAACAGCGAGGTAAAGGAAATCAGACGCACCACATGGCGCGAATACGAATTGATTGAATCCAGCAAAACGTCCGCCTACCGCCGCGAGATCACCTGGCGCGTATTCGATGAAAAGGCGAACCGCTGCGCCAACTTCTTAATCAGCCGCGGCATCAAAAAGGGCGACAAGGTCGCCATCCTCATGATGAACGGCATCGAGTGGCTTCCGATTTATTTCGGCGCGCTCAAAGCCGGCGCTTTGGCCGTCCCGCTCAACTTCCGATATACGGCGGAGGAAATCCGCTACTGCTTAGACCTTTCCGATGCGGACGCGCTTTTGTTCGGCCCGGAATTCATTGGACGAATCGAGGAAATTGTGGATAACATTCCGAAGGTCAAGCTGATTTTCTACGTCGGCGACGGATGCCCCGTGTTTGCGGAGAACTATCTGCATCTGGCGGCAAACGAGTCCAGCGCCAACCCGGAAATCGACATCTGTGACGACGACTATGCCGCCATTTACTTCTCCAGCGGCACCACCGGTTTCCCGAAGGCGATTCTTCATAAGCACATGAGCCTCATGCATTCGGCTGCCTGCGAACAGAAGCACCACGGACAGACGCACGACGACGTGTTCCTTTGCATTCCGCCTTTGTATCACACGGGCGCAAAGATGCATTGGTTTGGTTCGCTCATTTCCGCAAGCCGCGCCGTCCTCTTAACCGGCGTAAAGCCCGAAACCATCATTTCCGCCGTTTCGGATGAAAAATGCTCCATCGTATGGCTGCTCGTTCCGTGGGCGCAGGATATTCTGGACGCAATCGACGCGGGCAGAATTGATTTAAGCAAGTATGACCTTTCCAAATGGAGACTCATGCACATCGGCGCGCAGCCCGTTCCGCCGAGCCTGATTAAGCGCTGGAAGGGGATTTTTCCCAATCACGATTACGACACCAACTACGGCCTTTCCGAATCCATCGGCCCCGGCTGCGTGCATCTGGGCGTAGAGAATCTTCACAAGGTCGGCGCGATCGGCGTGCCCGGTTACGGCTGGGAGGTCAAGATTGTGGATGAAACAAAGACGGAAGTCGAAAAGGGCGACGTGGGCGAACTGGCCGTCAAGGGCCCGGGCGTCATGACGTGCTATTACCACGACGAAAAGGCTACAAACGACGTTCTTAAGGACGGCTGGCTCTACACGGGAGACATGGCCATGCAGGATGAAGACGGATTCATTTTCTTGGTCGACCGCAAAAAGGACGTTATCATCACAGGCGGCGAAAACCTGTATCCCGTTCAGATTGAAGACTACTTAAGAGCCAATCCCAAGATCAAGGACACGGCGGTCATTGGTCTTCCCGATGCAAGACTCGGCGAAATCGCCGCGGCGATCATCGAGCTCAAGGACGGCGAAACCATGACGGAGGAGGAAGTCAACGACTTCTGCCGCGAGCTTCCGCGCTATAAGCGTCCGAGAAAGGTCATCTTTGCCGTCATTCCCAGAAATCCCACCGGCAAAATTGAAAAGCCGAAGCTGCGCAAAATGTATTGCGGCGAAAGCCTTGTAAAGACCCAGATCAGCGGCTGAAGTGTAAACAAAAAACGCGAAAGGAAATTTTTCTCCGATCGCGTTTTTTTACGATAAATACACATTTATGTGTTATTATAAGTAAATCACATTGATATTCCCTCAAAAGGAGTTTGTTTTTCGATGAAAAAGCTTTTGCTCGGAAATGAAGCCATCGCGCGCGGCCTGTATGAAGCGGGCGTTAAGTTCATTTCCTCCTATCCCGGAACCCCTTCCACCGAAATTACCGAATATGCGGCAAACTACGATGAAATGTACGCCGAGTGGGCGCCCAATGAGAAGGTTGCAACCGAGGCCGCCCTTGGCGCGTCCGTTGCGGGCGTAAGAAGCTTTACCGCCATGAAGCACGTCGGCCTGAACGTGGCCGCCGACCCGCTTTTCACCTCCGCTTATACCGGCGTAAACGGCGGTTACGTTATCTGTGTGGCGGACGATCCCGCCATGCATTCTTCCCAGAACGAGCAGGACTCCCGCCACTATGCGCGCGCCGCGAAGCTTCCCATGCTCGAACCCTCCGACAGCGTCGAGTGCCGCGATTTTGCGAAAATCGCCTACAATATTTCCGAAAAATTCGACACGCCCGTTCTTTTAAGAACATTAACCCGCGTGGCGCATTCTCAGAGCCTTGTCGAGCTTTACGACCGCGAGGAAAGGGAAATTCGCGAATATGTAAAAGATCCCTCCAAGTACGTCATGAACCCCGGCTACGGCTTTAAGCGCCATTTCGTCGTGGAAAAGCGTCTTATCGATCTGAAGGCCTATTCCGAAAGCTGTCCGCTCAACCGCGAGGAACTGAATGATACCGAAATCGGTTTTGTCACCGGTTCTTCCTGCTACCAGTATGTAAAGGAAGCTTTCCCGAACGCCAGCGTTTATAAAATCGGCCTTTCCTATCCGCTTCCGATGGACTCCATTCGCGCTTTCTCGGAAAAGGTCAAAAAGCTGGTTGTCGTCGAAGAGCTCGACCCCGTTTTTGAAACCGAAATGCGCGCCGCGGGCATCCGCGTGGACATCGGCAAGGACGTCTTCGGCCTGATCGGCGAGCTCTCTCAGGTCAAGATCAAAAAAGCCATGGGCATTGATACGGGCGACGTCCGCACCTTCGACGAGCCCGTTCCGCCGCGTCCCCCGGTTATGTGCGCAGGCTGTCCGCACAGAGGCGTGTTCTATACCCTCTCCAAGATGAAATTGACCGTTATGGGCGACATCGGCTGCTATACGCTGGGCGCGTCCGCCCCGCTTTCCGCGGTGGATTCCACCGTCTGCATGGGTGCGAGCATTTCGATGCTGCACGGCTTCAACATGGCCCGCCCCGAAACCGCGAACAAGACTGTGGCCGTCATCGGCGACTCTACGTTCCTGCATTCCGGCATCACGGGACTGACCGACATCGCCTATAACAGAAGCGTTTCCACCGTATTAATCCTTGACAACTCCATCACCGGCATGACGGGACACCAGCAGAACCCCGCCACCGGCTACACTCTCAAAATGCAGCCCGTGCCGCCGGTCAGCCTTGAAAAGGTGTGCGAAGCCATCGGCATTAGGCGCGTAAAGACGGTGGATCCTTCCAACCTTAAAGCGCTTGAAGCGGCCATCAAGGAAGAGCTTTCCGTGGACGAGCCTTCCGTCATCATCTGCAGAAAGCCCTGTATGCTCTTAAAATATGTAAAGGCCAAACCCGCCTTCAAGGTAGACGACGAAAAGTGCCGCGGCTGCCGCGCCTGCATGAAGCTTGGCTGTCCGGCGATCCGCTTTGAAAACAAGAAGGCCGTTATCGACAAACAGCAGTGCGTGGGCTGCGGCCTGTGCACCCAGCTTTGCGCGTTCGGCGCGATCGGGGAGGGAAAGTAATATGAAGAACACTTCCATTATGATCGTCGGCGTCGGCGGACAGGGAACGCTGCTCGCGTCCCGTTTGATCGGACATGTATTGATCGAAAAAGGCTACGACGTTAAGCTCAGCGAGGTTCACGGCATGTCCCAGCGCGGCGGCAGCGTCGTAACGTACGTCAAATACGGCGAAAAGGTTTATTCGCCCATTGTCGATCCCGGCGAGGCAGACTTTATCCTCTCCTTTGAGGCCGTCGAAGCCGCCCGCTGGATCGGAAACCTTGCGCCGGAAGGAAAAGTGATCACAAACACCCACGAAATCTATCCTATGCCCGTTATCTCGGGTCTCATGGCCTATCCCGAAAACGTTTCCGAAAAAATCGCCGCAGATGCTGAAGTTATCAGCGTAAACGCGCTGGATCTTGCGGAAAAGGCTGGAAGCGGCAAAGCCGTCAACACCGTGCTTCTGGGCGTTATGTCGAAGTTCATGCCCGAAATCGAGGAAAGCGCATGGATGGAAGCGATCGAAAAAATCGTAAAGCCCCAGTTTGTGGAGCTGAATAAAAAAGCGTTCCTTTTGGGAAGAGCGCATCAGTAAAAAGAAGCGCTCGCAAACGCTGAAATGTCCCCTATTTATCGGATATCCGGTAAGGAGGGGACATTTCTTTGCGTTGTACAAATGAAAACAGTTCCAAAATCACGGAATCAAAACAAGAATTAATAAAATGGTGAAATACGCAAAAATAATTTACAATTAAATTTATCTTGCATAATGTGTTAATTTGGTATTGACAAAAGCCCTGATTTATGATACGATACAGGTGAGCAAAGGAAGCGGCTAAAAAACACCACCCGCGAAAATCCTGCTCAGAAAAGTATGAATCAAAAGGGGGCGATGCCGTTGGACCACAAGGATAACGTCAAACATCAGGTACTCTGCTTCGCCTGTCATGTAAAGCGATAGAATCTAATTTTTGAATATATCGAATCTAAGTTTAATGATATAGCGAAATGAAATCATCCGACCTTACAGAAAATTCCTTTTTAAAAGGGCGGGCGAAGCAGAGATAAAGGCAGGATCAAAGGAATCTAAAGTTATTCTGATTTGTAACCCGAGCGACCATAGCCGGCGTCAGGATCGTGAAGAGCCTGATTTCATGGATATTTCACGGATTCCACATCCCGTTTAACAAGGTCGCAGTCAAAGGAAACGGTTCTGACGCCGTATCTTTCACGGATGGGAACAAAATACAAAAAACATTTAGTACCCCCTTATTGATCTTTATTATTAACAAAAGATACCGGGCCGCAGGCGATTTGTCTGCGGTCTGTTTTTGTGCGTTTCAGAGTTTGACGACGGTCTTTCCGCGCTTTATTGCCATTTCTTCAAAACGCGCCGCTCCGCCAAAAGAATGAACGACATAGGTGATCGCATAATCGGAAGCGCTCAGCATCCATTCGTTGCGCTTTAAAATGGCGAACCGGGGCGGCGCAAGCTCAATTCCTTCGGGAAGGATCGTCCATTCAGAATCAATAATGTTTGTTTCCTTTCCGGGCATCCGCTCTAGAACCACGTAAAAACGCACACCCGGATAAATAGGCCTCAGTTCGCTGAAAACCGATCGAACCATGGCGTCGAACGCGCCCTGTTTTCCGACATAAAAGCACTCGACAGCGTGTTTTTCAATCAGGTCAATGATCGCAGCGCGAAGAAGCGGCTTGATATGCGATGGGGCATCCCGATGGCCGAAAAAGGTGCAGGCTGGCATAGAATCGCTTCCTTACAATAGAATTACCCGTAAACAGGTAATTCTATTGTAACTTGCATATATTTATGATGTCAACCCGAATACGGGTAATTATGTATGCGTTAATTGTTATCATCATATTAACCCATATATGGGTAATGATAACATGGAGACGAAATGCATGGAGTATTCTGAAATTTATATACGAAGGATTCGCCAATTATGCAAAGAACGTGGAATTGCGATTAATAAGCTTGCTACGATGAGTGATGTGAAGCAGTCTACGTTGGATAACATCGTTAGAGGCATTACGAAAAATCCGCGTGTAAAAACGCTTCATAAAGTGGCGATTGCGTTCAATATGACGCTTTCTGAATTTTTGAATTTTGATGAGTTGAATGATTACTCGTTTGATGACGATTCTGAGGATGATTGAGGATGGAGCAGAAGATTCGGCGCGATTTAAATATGGGAGATAACCTGAGAAGGTTAAGAAACCAGCATAAGATTTCGCAGGAAAAATTGTGCGCGGAGCTTCAAAGGCGCGGATGCGACATTGGCAGAACGACGTATGCAAAGTATGAATCGGGAGAATTGAATATACGCGCCAGCGTACTGATTGAGCTTAAAAAGATTTATGGTTGTCAATATGACGATTTCTTTGAGGGTTTGGATAAGACGGTGGAGTAGCTTTTTTTCGAAAAAACGGTTTCACGTTTGAGGGGGTTGAATTGTCAGTATAGAATTGCTTCGTTGGATGGGGCTGTTGCACAAAAGCCCCCTTTTTGGCAGCTGAGCTATAAAAATATCCGTACCCGGAATGCATCGGGTACGGATGATTTTTTATCCGAAGTAGACGAGTTCGTCTTCGGGCTTTTCGGCGGGCTCTCGTTTTTCTTCAACGAGGATGACGGCGGCGCGGCCGTGGATTTCCGAAAAGGCGGATTCGATTTTGGCGGTTAAGTAGAACCATTCCTTTTCCTTCGGGAACTTGTCCTGATAGCGGCAGATGAAGCCGATGCCGCCGATGTCGTCGGCGCAGCAGGTCATGGCGAAGCGGCCGAAGACGTAGGTTTTCTTGGGCAGATTCTCAAGGCGGAAGCCCATGCCCTTGATGCGGATTTTGCGATTGTTGTAGCGGGCGGGATGCTCCATGCAGTCGATGTACCAGATGCCGAACTGATCGTCCTTGATTTCGATCACGTCCGATTTCATGTCGTAGGGAAGATCCTCTTCGCCCACGCCGTCGTCGCTGGTGCCGTCAAGGTTTTCAAAGATGATGCTGCACGTGTTGTTCATGCCCTTGATGATGCGGCGGTAGGAGCTTTTTTTGGTTTCCTCGCTGCAGCGGTTGAAGATGACGAGGTCGGCAAGCTTCGGGCCTTCCGTCATAAGATTGCGCATGTTGGTTAAGTAATTGTCGAACGTGGTTGCGTCAATCAGCGTGACCATCTGCGCAAGCTCCCACTCCTGCGGCTTTTTGATTCTGAAAAGATTTTCGATGCCCCAAACGCTGTTGTACTCAATGATGATGCGCTCGGGGAGGTATTTGTCGTTCATAAGCGCGAAGTTATTTTCGGTCAGATCCTCAAAGGAGTCGATAACCTCCATAACCGTGTTGGAATTTCTGAGAAGCTCCTTCTCGTATTCCTCTTCGCCTTCTTCGCAGACAATGAGAAGCGTGCGCTCGCCCTGCGAAAAACCTTCGTCGGTGAGCATGTTTTTGATTAAGTTGGTTTTGCCGCTCTCCAAAAATCCCGTGATCAGGTAAATGGGCGTTCTGAGTTCGTCGCTATACTGTTGTGACATTTTTTTATCCTCACATGCCGAGTTCTTTTAAGATGGCTTCCTTTTTGAGGTCTACGCCGATGATGCACAGGCGGCCGGTGTAGTCGGCGCTGCCGTTTCTGATTTCGTACTCGCCGGGGGTGTAGTCGAAGTGAATCCATCCGCCCTCGCGGCTTTCGAGGATGCCCTTCATGCGCAGAATAACGCCGTATTTTTCCTCGTCTTCAAAGGTCTTAAGCGCGTTTTCAAGCGTGGCCTTGTCAATCTTTTTAACGGTTTCGACGCCGATGTTTTCAAAGACCTCGTCCGCATCGTGATCGTGGTCGTGTCCGCAGGAGCAGCCGTGACCATGATGGTCGTGATGGTGGTGATGATGCTCGTGCTCATGGTCGTGGCAGCCGCATTCGCAGTGCTCGTCGTGCTCATGATGGTGATGCTCGTGCTCATGGTCGTGGCAGCCGCATTCGCAGTGCTCGTCGTGCTCATGATGGTGATGCTCGTGCTCATGGTCGTGGCAGCCGCACTCGCAGTGCTCGTCATGCTCATGATGATGATGCTCGTGCTCATGGTCGTGGCAGCCGCACTCGCAGTGCTCGTCATGCTCATGATGGTGATGCTCGTGCTCATGGTCGTGGCAGCCGCATTCGCAGTGCTCGTCGTGCTCATGATGGTGATGCTCGTGGTCGTGACAGCCGCAGTTTTCATCATGGTCGTGATGGTGGTGGTGATGATGCGCGGGCGCGACGGAATTTACGTCGATCAGCTGCTCGGGATGCTCGATGGCGTCTAAAATGACCTTGCCGCCAATATTATCCCAAGGCGTGGAGATGAGGCGCGCCTCGGCGTTTAAGCTGCGAACGAGCGCATAGGCGGTTTCCAGCTTCTCCTCGGAGACCTTCTGGGTGCGGCTGAAAACGACGGTTTCGGCGCACTTGACCTGATCCTCAAAAAACTCGCCGAAGTTTTTAAGATACATTTTGCATTTGCCTGCGTCAACAACCGTGGCGCTGCCGGTCAAATGAATGAGACCGGTTTCCTTTTCCTGCTCTTCCACGACTCGTCTGATGTCGGAAAGCTTTCCTACGCCGCTGGGCTCGATGATCAGGCGGTCGGGATGGAATTTTTCAACGATTTCACCGATGGCCTGGGTAAAGTCGCCGGCTAAGGTACAGCAGATGCAGCCGGAGTTGAGTTCGGTGATTTCGATTCCCGAGTCCTTCATGAAGCCGCCGTCGATGCCGACTTCGCCGTATTCGTTTTCAAGAAGCACGCACTTTTCGCCCTGAAAGGCTTCCTTTAAAAGCTTCTGAATGAGCGTGGTTTTGCCCGCGCCTAAAAATCCTGAAATGATGGTTACGTTCGTCATATATTTTCTCCTTTTCGGGTTATTTGCTTACGATAGTATTTTAACACATATCTTCGTTAAATAAGTCGTTGGTCATGTAAACCTTTTTTGCCAATTCATATTAATTTGTTTTTTTGACGGGAAATGGAGGAACGTTTTTTGAGACGATGCAATTTTTTATAGAAAACTTCCTTTATTCTTCTTAGAAAGCGTGTATAATAACATACTGAGGAAATATGGATTCATCCGGAGGGAACATTGTATGAGAAAGCTTCTTCTGATTGCGACCGGCGGTACGATTGCAAGCGATCATGGCGCGACGGGACTTACGCCTATGCTGGACGCGGGCGCGCTCCTTACGCATGTTCCGAAAATTTCCGAAATGTATCACGTGGACGCGGTGCAGCCGGTGAATCTGGACTCCACCAATATGCGCCCCTGCGACTGGCTGACGATTGCGGGGAGCATCCGAAAATATTATTCCGCCTACGACGGCTTTGTCGTCGCGCACGGAACCGACACGATGGCGTACACTGCGTCGGCCTTAAGCTATTTAATTCAGCTATCGCCCAAGCCCATCGTTCTGACCGGCGCGCAGAAATCGATCGTTACCGAGGACACCGACGCGCGCATCAATCTCTACGATGCGTTTGCCTATGCGGCGGATCCCGGATCTCACGGCGTTTCCATCGTGTTTGACGGGCGCGTAATCACCGGAACGCGCGCAAGAAAGGTGAGAACCAAGTCGCGAAATGCGTTTGAAAGCGTGGATTTTCCGAATCTCGCCATGGTGCGCGACGGACGGATTTTCAGATACATCCCCATGGCGCGTCCCGAAGGGCCGTTTTTCTCGGACGCGATTGACGCGTCGGTTGCATCCGTAAAACTCACGCCTGGTCTCGGCGCAAACGTGGTTAATGCGCTTCGCATGAGCTTAAACGCGCTGGTGGTCGAATCCTTCGGCGTGGGCGGCGTTCCCAACAGCGACGGCGGCGCGCTGGTTGAGGAAATCAAAAAATGGCGCGAGGAAAACAAAATCGTCGCCGTCACCACGCAGGTTCCCTATGAGGGAAGCGACATGGGTGTTTATGAAGTGGGCAGGCGCGTGCTGGACGAATGCGGCGTGCTTGAATCCTACACGATGACGCCGGAATGCGCGGTCGTCAAGCTTATGTGGATTCTCGGAAAAACGCGGGAATACGACGAAATCAAGCGGCTTTTCTATACGCCCGTTGCAAACGATTTGCTTGTGCACACCGGCTATTACGAATAAACGGAGATACGCGATATGCTTATAAAACTCATCCGATATATGCGCGGCTACGGGAAGGAAAGCGTTTTGGGCCCGCTTTTTAAGCTCCTGGAAGCCACGTTCGAGCTGTTTGTGCCGCTGGTCATCGCGTCCATGATCGATAAGGGCATTCGCCTTGAAAATACTGCCCACATCTGGAAAATGGGCGGCGTCCTGCTTCTGCTGGGCGTGGTCGGCCTCGCGTTTTCGATTACCGCCCAGTATTTTGCCGCGCGCGCGGCGGTGGGAACGTCCGCCGAAATCCGGCGAACCCTGTTTGAAAGAACTACGCGCTTATCGGCTCAGCAGCTGGACAAAAACGGCGTTGCGGGGCTCACGCAAAGGCTTACGGGCGATGTTGATCAGGTGCAAAACGGCATCAATTTGACGCTCAGGCTCCTTCTTCGCTCGCCCTTTGTCGTGTTCGGCGCGATGGTCATGGCGTTTTTTGTGGACGCGGGTTCCGCGTGGATCTTTGCCGTCGCCATCCCGATTCTGGGCGCTGTGGTATTCGGCGTAATGGCCTGGTCGCTTCCGCTTTTCAAGCGCGCGCAAAAAGCCATGGACTTAGCCATGGGCATTACGCGCGAAAACCTGACCGGCGCGCGCGTCATCCGCGCATTCGGACGTGAAAACGAAGAAAACGAACGCTTTACGAATCAGGCGGAGGCGCTGTCTGACAGAAAACGCCGCGCCGGACATGTGAGCGCGCTGACCGGCCCGCTTACGTGCGTGGTGGTAAACCTTGCGCTGGCAGCGCTGATCTATACGGGCGCGCTTCGCGTGGAAGGCGGCGTCATTTCTCAGGGCGAGCTGGTTGCGCTTGTCAATTACATGTCGCAGATATTGGTTGAACTCATTAAATTCGCCAATTTGATCGTGTCCATCACGAAGGCTATGGCATGCTTTAATCGCGTTCAGTCGGTCATCGAGCTTGACGAAAACGCGCCGGGCGACGAGAACGGCCGCGTATCCTTCGGCGAATCCGATACGGTTGTGAAATTCGAATCCGTTACCTTTACCTATCCCGGCGCGGGCGCGCCTTCCATAAAGGATGTAAGCTTTGAAGCCAAAAAAGGCGAAACCGTCGGCATTGTGGGCCCTACGGGCTCCGGCAAGAGCACGATTGCCCAATTGATTACCCGCTTTTACGACGCAACCGAAGGCAAAATCTCCATGTATGGGAAAGACGTCACCGCGCTTTCGTCCAAAGACATCAGAAGGCGCACGGGCGTTGTGGAGCAGAAAACGCTTTTGTTCTCCGGCACGATTTCCGAAAACATCCGCTGGGGCAAGACGGACGCGGATGAAGGCGAGATTACTTCGGCGCTTCAGAATGCGCAGGGACTTGATATCGTAAAAGCCAAGGCTGAAGGCCTTGAAGCCCCGGTCGGTCAGGGCGGCCGCGCGCTTTCGGGCGGTCAGAGACAGCGCGTCGCCATTGCGCGCGCGCTCATTCGAAAGCCCGAGATCCTGATTCTGGACGACAGCGCGTCCGCGCTCGACTTTGCCACCGACGCGCGCCTTCGCGCTGCGATTCGGAATATGCAGGGCGAAAGCACCGTGTTTATCATTTCCCAGCGCGCGTCCTCCGTGCGCCACGCGGACAAAATCCTCGTTATGGAAGAGGGCTGTGTAAAAGCCATGGGCACGCACGATCAGCTTATGGATGAAAGCGATCTCTACCGCGAAATCTATTTCAGCCAGTTCCCGGAGGGCGAAGCGTATGTTTAAGAATATGAAGACGCTCAAAACCCTTTTAAAATATCTGGGCAAGGCAAGATATCTGGTTGCGCTTTCTCTGCTTTTCGCGCTTGTAACCGTCGCGCTTACGCTCTATATCCCGGTACTGACCGGTCAGGCCGTTGATCTTGCGCTGGGCAAGGGAGACGTGGATATTTCCGGCATTGGCTTTATTCTGATAAAGATTTCCGCCTGCGCGATATTGCTTGCGCTTTTCCAATGGCTTTTGAGCGTCGTCAACAATCGCCTGTCTTTTGATACGGCGAGGGATGTTAGAATTGCGGCGTTTAAAAAAATCGGCCGCCTCAAGGTCAAAACCATCGATAGCCGACCCGTCGGCGACACGCTTTCAAGGGTTATAACGGATATCGATCATCTGTCCGACGGCGTATTGATGGGGCTTACGCAGGTGTTTACAGGCGTAATCACGATTGTCGCAACGCTTGTTTTCATGGTGAGCATGAACGGGTGGATTGCGCTTGCGGTTGTAATTGTTACGCCCTTGTCGTTCGTGGTTTCGGGCTTTGTGGCAAGGCGCACCTATTCCATGTTCCGCGCGCAGGCCGGGGAAAGAAGCGAAATTACACGCATTGTCGATGAAACAATCGGCGGCATGCGCACGGTTCAGGCGTTTTCGAGGGAAAAGGACATGGTGGAATCGTTTGATGCAGCCAACGAGCGCCTGAAGAAATGTTCGCTTCGCGCCATTTTCTTTTCCTCCATCACCAATCCTTCTACCCGCTTTGTCAATTCCGTCGTGTACGCGCTGGTTGCGGTGTGCGGCTCACTCATGAGCGTGTTCGGCGTGGGCGCACTCTCCATCGGCGATCTTACCTGCTTTTTGAGTTATGCAAGCCAATACACGAAGCCGTTCAATGAGATTTCCTCGGTCGTCGCGGAATTTCAGAATGCGCTTGCATGCGCCGCGCGCGTGTTTGAATTTATCGACGGCGAAGAACTTGAGAAGGAAGACGCCGGCCAAGCCGACCTTACGAAGGTCGAGGGCAGGGTCGAATTTAAGAATCTTTCCTTCTCCTACGATCCCAAGAAGCCCTTAATTGAGAACCTCAATTTGACCGCCCTTCCCGGACAGAAAATTGCAATCGTCGGCCCCACGGGCTGCGGAAAGACGACGCTCATTAATCTCCTCATGCGCTTCTACGAGCCGGATGAGGGCGAAATCCTGATCGACGGCATTTCGGCGACCGATTATACGAGAAGCGATTTAAGATCCCTTTTCGGAATGGTTCTTCAGGACACATGGCTTCGCGCGGGCACGGTGATGGAAAATATTAAATACGCCAACCCGGTCGCGACCGACGACATGGCGATTGAGGCCGCCAAGCAGGCGCGCGCCCACGGCTTTATCACGCGTTTGCCCAACGGCTACGATACCGTTTTGACCGAAGACGGCGGCGGGCTTTCGCAGGGGCAAAAACAGCTTTTGTGCATTGCCCGCGTCATGCTCAGGGATCCCAAAATGCTGATTCTGGATGAAGCCACCAGCTCCATCGACACGCGCACCGAAATGCGCATACAGGATGCGTTCGCACGTCTTATGGCAGGCCGCACGAGCTTTGTCGTCGCGCACCGCTTGTCCACCATCCGAACGGCGGACAAGATCGTCGCCATGAAGGACGGAAAAATCATGGAAATCGGAACGCACGAGGAACTGATCAAGAAAAACGGCTTCTATCACGATCTGTATATGAGCCAGTACCGCTGAAAATCGGAAGGAAGTAAGCAAACTTGACGAGGGAATATTTTGACTTAATCGTTGTGGGCGCGGGTCACGCGGGCTGTGAAGCCGCGCTGGCTGGCGCGCGTATGGGGCAGAGGACGCTTCTTTTGACGCTGAACCTGGATTCCATTGCACTGATGCCGTGTAACCCCGCCATCGGCGGAACGGCGAAGGGACACCTTGTGCGCGAGGTGGACGCGCTGGGCGGCGAGATGGGAAAGGCGATTGACGATACGTTCATCCAGTCGCGCATGCTCAATACGGGAAAAGGCCCCGCCGTGTATTCCCTGCGCGCGCAGGCGGACAAGGCCGCCTATAAAAAGCGTATGCGGGACGCGATCGAAAATCAGGAAAACCTCATTTTAAGACAGGGCGAGGTTACAAAGCTGATTGTGGAAAACGGCTGCCTAAAGGGCGTTGAAACCGCCACGGGCTCTGTGATATTCTGCGGCGCGGCGGTTCTGTGCACGGGCGTATATCTAAAAAGCCGCATTATCATTGGTCAGCATTCGTGGGAGGGCGGCCCGCAGGGGCTCGTCGCCGCGACGGGGCTTACGCAAAGTCTTATCGACAACGGCTTTGAAATCAGAAGATTCAAGACCGGAACGCCCGCGCGCGTGGACGTGAGAACGCTGGATTTTTCCAAGATGACGCCGCAGTATGGCGACGACCCCATCGTGCCGTTTTCGTTTTTGACGGACGCAAAGGGCCTTCAGAACCGCGCAATCTGCTATCTCACCTATACCACCGAGCGCACGCACGAAATTATCAGAAACAATCTCCACCTGTCGCCCATGTATTCCGGCTCCATCAAGGGAACGGGCGCGAGATATTGTCCGTCGATTGAGGACAAAGTTGTGCGCTTCGCCGATAAGGACAGACATCCCCTGTTCATCGAGCCCGAGGGCCTTAATACCATCGAGTGGTATGTGCAGGGCATGTCGAGTTCGCTTCCCGAGGATGTGCAGAGGGAAATGTATCACTCCGTACCCGGCATGGAGCATGCGGAGCTCATGCGTCTGGCCTATGCCATCGAGTACGACTGCATCGATCCGATGCAGCTTGATAATCACTTCATGGCGCGAAACGTTGAAAACCTGTACTTTGCGGGCCAGATCAACGGCACATCGGGCTATGAGGAGGCTGCCGCGCAAGGGCTGTACGCGGGCATAAACGCATGCCTTCGCCTAAAAGGCGATCACCCGCTCACTTTAAACCGCGCCAACAGCTATATCGGCGTTCTTGTAGACGATCTTACCACCAAGGGAACGGACGAACCGTACCGCATGATGACCTCCCGCGCGGAATATCGCCTGCTTTTAAGGCAGGACAACGCGGATATGAGGCTGACCGAAATGGCGGTTCGAACCGGCCTCATTTCGGATGAGCGGCTCAAAATTCTTCACGAAAAGCAGGATGGCCTTAAGCAGGGCACGGAATATTTGAGAAACAAATGGGTGCCGCCGACGGATCGGATGAACGCGATTTTGGAAGAAAAAGGCGAAACGAAGATGAATGCGTCTGCGCGCCTTTCCGACCTTATCAAGCGCCCGAATCTTACCTATGACGACCTTCGCGCGGCGGATGAAAACCTTCCCGAACTTCGCGCCGACGCCAAGGAGCAGACCGAAATCGAGCTTAAATACGAGGGCTATATTTCGCGTCAGCAGGCTGAAACGCGAAAATTTCTGCGCGAGGAGCAGATGGCGCTTCCCGTTGATCTCGATTACATGACGATCGACACGCTCAGAATCGAGGCCAGACAAAAGCTCAACAAGGTAAAGCCCCTGTCGCTCGGACAGGCGTCGCGCATTCCGGGCGTGTCGCCGGGCGACATCACGGTTTTAATGATTCTGATGGAAAAACGCAGGCGGGAGGAGAGAGAACGTGCGAAACAGGATTCTTGATTCCGCAAGGGAAATGGGCGTTTCGCTCACAATCGAGCAGGCGGAAAAGATGGTTAAGTACCACGAAATGCTGGTTTTGGCCAATAAACAGATGAATTTAACCCGCGTGCCCGACGACATAAACGAAGCCGCGGACAGGAATTATCTGGATTCTTTAAATGCCGTAAGGCATTTGAAGGGCGTTTCTACGCTGATCGACGTGGGTACCGGCGCAGGTCTTCCGGGCATCCCGATCGCCATCGCCTGTCCCCACATCAAGGTAACGCTTCTTGATGCGCTTCAAAAGCGCGTTGGCTTTTTGCAGAGCGTCATCGACGCGCTTGACTTGAATGCAGAAGCCGTTCACGGACGTGCGGAGGATGCGGCAAAGCTTCCCGAATTCCGCGACGCGTTCGATGCAGCCACCGCCCGCGCGGTTGCCGAAATGAACGTGCTTTCCGAGTGGCTTCTGCCCTTCGTAAAGCCCGAAGGCCGCATGCTGGCGTTAAAAGGCCCGGGCGCGGAAGAAGAGCTTGAACGCGCGGAAAACGCGCTCAAGCAGCTGAACGCGGAAAAAACAGCCGTTCATCCCGCGCCCGTTCCCGGACGCGACTGGGAACACAAGATCGTTGAAATCAGGAAGATTGCGCCGACGCCGGAGAGATTTCCGCGCCGCGCAGGCGTTGCGGAGAAAAAGCCTTTGTAAACCGAAAACAGCCTTGAACAAAATGCGTTCAAGGCTCAGACTATCAACAAACCTCTGGGTGATGCATGGAGAGGGAGCGCACTCCCTCTCCATTTTCAATCGATTTTGGCGGCATGTACTTAAAAATCGCGCGTTTTCACAAAGCGCAGCGACTGAAAACGCTTCCCCTTTCCGATCCCCGCCCGGAAATTCCGAAGAATTTCAGGGGATCGGCCCCTCTCATCAAAAA